>QGUT01000001.1 GCA_003242255.1 Bacillota bacterium | reverse complement strand
CCCTATTCCCACATGACCCTGGAAGAAGCCCTGGAAGAAAGCCCCCATTTTTCCGACCTGGTGAAAAGCGATGCCTCCGTCCGCCGGGTCTTCGAAATAGCCCGCCAGCTCCAGGGGCTCCCGAGGCACGTGACCCAGCACTCCGCCGGGGTCGTGATAGCCGACATGAATCTCACGGAGTACGTGCCCCTCCGGCGGGCCTCGGGGGAGGAGATCATAACCCAGGCCGATATGTACGCCCTGGAGGAACTGGGCCTCGTTAAAATAGACCTCCTGGGCCTCCGGTTCCTGACCGTAATCGGCGAGACTTTGAAATTGGTGCGGGAGCGGCGGGGCATAAATTTAAGGCCCGAAGAAATCCCTCTGGACGACCAGGCAGTTTACCGGGCCCTGGCCCGGGGAGACACGGGCGGGTGCTTCCAGCTCGAATCCTCGGGGATGCGGAACATGCTGCGGAGGGTAAAGCCCGCCAGCATCGAGGACCTCTCGGCCGTCCTGGCCCTGTACCGCCCCGGCCCCCTCCAAAGCGGCATGGCCGAGGAATTCATCGCGCGCCGCCAGGGCAAAAAGCCGGTCACTTACATCCACCCGGCCCTCGAACCGGTTTTGAGGGAAACCTACGGCGTATTCCTCTACCAGGAACAATTGATGCAGGCGGCTTCTATCATCGCCGGCTACACCCCCGGCGAAGCGGACCTGCTGCGCCGGGCTATAGCGAAGAAGAAGCGTGAAGAACTGGAGGCGGAAAAACCGCGGTTTTTGAAACGGGCGGCGGAAAGGGGCATCGACGAAAAAGCCGCCAGGGAGATTTTCGAGACACTGGCGGCCTTCGGAGATTACGGCTTCAACAAGTCCCACAGCGTAGCGTACGCCATCACCGCTTACCGCACCGTATACCTGAAGGAGCACTTCCCGGTGGAGTACTTTTCCTCGCTTTTTAACCTCTATTCCGATTCGCCCTCCCGCTTTCAGCTTTACCTCTGCGAGGCCCGCCGCCGGGGAATCCAGCTGCTGCTCCCGGATGTGAACAGGAGCGAGGCGGCCTTTCGTCCCGAAGGCGAGGACGCCATAAGGGCCGGCTTTGCCATCATAAAAAACCTGGGCCCCCGAGCCATCGAAGAAATCCTGAAAGCGCGCCGGGACGGCCCCTTTAAGAGCTTTTTCGATTTTTGCCGCCGGGTGGACCGCAAAACGGTGAACGCCAAAGTCCTGGAATCCCTCATATTCTCCGGCGCTTTCGATTCCCTGGGCACGCCGAGAGCGGCTCTGCTCATATCCTTAAAGTGGCTGCGTTCCGAAAAACAGCTTCCCTTTGAAAAACAACTCTGCCTCATAGACCAGACCCCGGACGTCGAAGCGGTAATAGAAGAACTGGATATCGAGGATTTCACCCCCTCCCAGAAGCTGGCCCAGGAAGTGAGGGCCATGGGCTACTACATAACGGCCCACCCGATGGAATTCGTGCCGAGGGAGCAGAACTTTACCCATACGATCTCCGAAATCGAAGAAATACAAAAGCGGCAAAAGGTGCAACTCGCCGGCATATTGCTGGACCCCAGGTCCGCCAGGACCCGCAGCGGAAAGCGCATGGCTCTGGCCCGACTGGAAGACCTCACCGGCTCGGTAGAACTGGTAATCTTCCCCCGGGAACTCAGTCTTTTCGCCCCTTACATTTACACGGGGTCCCTAATAACGGCGGAAGGCTGGGTGGACCTCAACGACGACGGGCGCCGGACGGTAGTAGTCGAGAAAATCAGGCCCATTTCAGGCCTGAGCCTCGCCCCTTGCGGGGATCGAAAGCAGTATGGCCCGGAGCAACCTCTTCATACTAGCCCCTCCCCGGAATTTCTTTTAAAATGCAAAGACATCCACTTTTCATTATAGCTTTTGCATCCTCCCCGATATTAAAAAATTAAAGAGCTTTGCGACGCAGAGCTCTTTAAACGAACCGGTTCAGCACGACAATGATAACCATACCCGCAATTACCGTTAAAAACATGTTTTTCATCCTGTAGGCTAGAGGGAAGGTGAGCAGTGAAGTCACAAGCAACGGGTTGGAAAGGCTGAAATTTATTTTGCCTTCCACCACCAGGATGCTCGGCAAAAGCAGGGCCGAGAGGACCGACACCGGTACGTATTCGAGAAACTTCACCAGGACTTCCGGGATGTTCCTCCTGGACAGAATCATGGCGGGCATGAGCCGCGGCAGGTACGTGACCAGGGCCATCCCCAGGAGCAAAAGAAGTAAGTTTTTATGCCCATTCACCTTTCCAGCAGCACCCCCATTGCGGCCGTTATGACCGAAGCCAGAATAACGTTCCAGTTGCCCGGCAAAACCCAGAGGAAAAACAGGGAAAGGCCTCCCGCCATCAAGGCCGCGAAGGCCTTCTTCCCGTCCTTTATCTGCATGCAGAGGAGCGCCAGAAACATCCCGGGCAGGGCGAAATCAAAGCCCAGCGCTCGCGTATCCGGTATCAGTGACCCGAAGGCGGCACCCAGCACGGTGCTCAGGACCCAGCTCAAGTAGGAAGTGACGTAAAGGCCCAGGAAATAGGCGTATCCCCGAACTTTCTCCTTCACATCGGTGATGCTCACCGCAAAACTTTCATCGGTGATGTAAAAAGAAATCAATGGTATTAGCCTGTGGTCAAGGTCCTTAAAGTAAGGGCTCAGGGAAGCGCTGAAAAGCAGATGGCGCAAGTTTACCAAAAAGGTGGTGGCTATTATGGCGAGGTAACTCGCACCGGCCGCAAGCATGCTCACGGCTATAAATTGGGCAGAGCCCGCGTATACCATCAGAGACATCATGCCCGTTTGAAAGGGAGTGAGCCCCGCATCGGCCGCCAGCACTCCCAGGGCGAAGCCCACGGGCACGTATCCCATTACAATGGGGAATGCCCTCTTGATTCCGAACAGCAACTCTTTTTTCTCGCAGGCAGTCATAGGTTCCTCCAAGATACATCGGTGGTGTCTTCAGTGTTTTAATTTAAAATAATAGCAATTTTGCGGGGCCCAGTCAATATTTCCGATACGGTTAAAATACTATTTTCTTGGCAAAAATCTGGCTGAATTGGGGCAGGGCACTGAGCTCTATATAGTGTATATTTTGCGAGAGCCTGACAGCCCGTTCGTATTCCCTTTCCGAAAGCAGGGCCAGCTTGGCGCCCACTCCGGCCGCATTTCCCACGGGCTTTATCCTCCCCTCCAGTTCGGGCGGAATCAACCCGATCCTGCAGGCGCTTTCCGGCTTCAAATAGTTCCCGAAGGCTCCGGCCAGAAATACCTCCTTTATGTCTTCCACCTCGGCTCCGAAGAACTCCAGTAGGATTTGAATCCCCGCCGCAATGGCTCCTTTTGCCAGCTGCACTTCCCTTATATCCTTCTGGTTTACGAATACGGGCTGGCCCGTTGCCGTATCCTCTTCCAATACGAAGGACAAGAAGCCGTTTATATCCCGGAGCCTATCTTTGTAGATTTCCGCCGGCCCTGAAATTGTCTCGGGCTTTGCCATGCGCCCCCTTTTGTCCACAATGCCTACTTTAAGGAGCTCCGCCACTATGTCCAGAAGGCCTGAGCCGCATATGCCGGCGGGCTTTCCTCCGCCTATCACCGTATATTTCAGGCCTTCCTCGATTTTAACGTGGTCTATAGCTCCCGTAGCCCCCCGCATGCCGCAGGCTATGTGGACGCCTTCGAAGGCGGGTCCGGCGGCAGTAGAGCAGGCCAGGAGCTTGTCTTTCGTCCCCAGCACCATCTCCCCGTTAGTGCCTATGTCGATGAGGAGCCTGAGTTCATCGTATTTGTCCATCTCGCAGGCCAAAGCCGCGCTGACCGTATCGGCTCCGACAAAGCCGGCTATGTTCGGCATGGCAAAGACCTTGCCGTCCGGATTGATTCTTATCCCGAGCTCCGCTGCGTCTACGACCACGGGCTCCGAAAAAACGGGCACATAAGGGGCCAGAGCGAGGTATTTCGGCTGGACCTTCAAGAACAGGTGCTGCATGGTCGTATTGCCCACCGTCGTGACAGCGTAGATGTCCTCCCTCTTGAAATCGGTGCCGGCTAGAGCCTTTTCTATCAAATTGTTGAGTTCGTTTACCACTTCCCGGTGAAGTTTTTCCAGGCCGTCCGGCGTCTGGGAAGCCAGATTTATCCTCGAAATTACATCGGTGCCGAACTTGGTCTGGGGGTTCAGGGCTGACACCCTCGCTATCTCCGCGCCCGTGCTCAAATTCAAAAGGTAACCGGCTATCGTGGTGGTGCCGATGTCAAAGGCCATCCCCAGATGCACCAGGCTGGTATCTCCTTTTTCAATGGCCAGGACCTCGTCCTTCCAGGTCACCAGGGTGACTTTAAATTCGCTTTCCCTAATTTTTTCGGGCAACTCCCTCAAGACTTTGAGGTTGGACTTTAGAGGCACATTTCCCGTCAATCTCTTCAAGTCGTCCCGGTTATCCTCCAGCGACGGCGGCGGCAGTTCGGCGTAGCGCTTCTTCACCAGCGGGTCCAGCTCTACCTCCCGTTCGACGCCTTCCTCTAAGATCTCGTGCTTTTGCTCCATCTTCGGTATTTCTACCACCACATCTTCGGTCACCTTGAACCGACAGGCCAGGACTTCATCCTCGGAGCTTCCCTTTACGATCCTGACCTTACATTTTTTGCATTTACCCGTGCCGGCGCAGGGAAATTCAAATTTTATGCCGTATTCGCCAAATACATCTTTTAACGTAGCGTTCTCCACCGCCTGAAGTTTTAAGTTCTCCGGCATCAAAGTAACCGTGTATTTTTTCATAAGAACACCACCTGTATAAGAATCTTATGATTTTAATACATTTTAATATATTTTACCATAATATTTGCAAAAAATTAATAAAAAAAATAGCACCTGACAAATTTTAAGCCGGCCGCTGAAATTCAGCGGCCGGCTCTCTATCAACCATACTTCTCCACTGCTTCCGCAAGGGCCTTTATGTTCTCCGCCGGCGTCTCCCTCGGAGCGGTGCTGACGCCCGGGGCCAGTATGAAGCCTCCACCCGGTTTTACCTTTTCCAGCAGGTTCTTCACGTGTTCGTCGATCTGCTCCGGCGTCCCTCCTACGATCAGACTCATGGGAAGGCCGCCCATCACGCAGGTATGACCTTTAAGAACTTCCTTCGCCTTTACCACATCGGTTTTTTCGAAATAGGCGATGCCCCAGCCTTTGGGCAGTTCCAGGATCGTCTCCAGGTGCGGATCGTGCTTTCCTTCGAAGAACACCATTACCTTGAAGCCTTCTTTTACGAGCCTTTCGATGATTTCTTTGAGGGTCGGCCAGTAGAATTCCTTATAAAGCTTGGGAGACAGGTATTCGTTGAGGTGCAGCGGTATAAAGGCTAAATTGGCGCCCATGCTCTTGTGGGCCAGAGCGTAATTCGTTATGGGCTCTACCAAGGCCTCCGTCGCCGCCTTTACTTTCTCCGGATACCTTCTGAGGTCGAGGAGCACATTCTCTACGCCCCTCAGGAAGTCTCCGATCAGGTCCAGCGGAGCGTAGGCGCCGCCGACGGCCATCGCCGGGTATCCGTTTTCCACCATTTTCCCGACTATCTGGCCCATCAAGGCGTTGAAGTTGTCTATCTCCCTTCCCAGCCTCATCATCGTGGCCATGGCCTGGCGGGGATTCTCCAGGTTGCGGCAGGCCCTGGGCAGTACCGTCTCGGCGATAAATTTCACCGGATCGGCTATGAGCTTATCGTATTCGTCGGCTTCCATGAAAGTCCCGCCTATAAACTGGGGCGACGAATCGACGGATATCTCCATGCCCGGATATCTGTAGTACTTATCTCCCAGCACTTTGTGCATCGGCCCGGTTATGAAGGTGAGGTTTATGCTCAGATCCGGGTATTCCGAGAAGGCCACGTTGAACACCCGGCCGTCCAGGCCTGCGATCAAAGCGGCAAAGGGCCAGTCGCAGGGGAAGTCCTTTATGAATTTTTCAATAGCTTTTACCATTTTTTCGGTATCGAAATAATATTCCTCCATGGTGAGACCCGAATAAGCCGGAATAACGTCTCCCCCTACCCCTACCAGGGGCACTCTGTCCGGTTCCTCCAGATTCATCGCCGCCATGAGGCGGGCCATCCTCTTTTCAGCCAATTCCTTTACGCAGCACGCCATTTTTAACCCTCCAAGCCTATTAATTGTTTGCAAAGCCTTACGCCTTTAGCCGCGTCATCGGACCAGGCATCCGCTCCGGTGAATTCCTTCACGGTCTCGTCCACCCGTCCGCCGCCGATGATGATCTTCACGCTGTCCCTCAAGCCGGCTTCCTTCAGCTTGTCCACTGTCTTCTTCATCGATGTCACTCCGGCAGTGATCAGGCACGACATCCCCACTATATCGGGTTTGTGCTCCTTCACCGCCTCTACGAACTTTTCTTCCGGCGTGTCCACGCCCAGGTCCACCACTTCAAAACCGGAGGCTTCAGCGAACACTTTGAAAATGTCTTTTCCTATGTTGTGCACGTCTTCCTTTACAGTGCCCAGGACCATCTTGCCTATCTTCTTCGCAGCCCCGCTCTTGAGTTTCGGCAGGGTGAAATCCATTATCTGCCTGAATATTTCGCCGCCCAGTATCAGCTCGGAGAGGAAGTATTCACCCTTCTCGAACCTGGCGCCGATTTCTCCCATCGCGTCCCGGCACGCTTCCAGCAGCTTCTGGGGCTCTCCCCCTTCGTCCAGGTATTTTCTTGCCTTTTCTACTGCTTCTTCATCCATCTCCACTATGCTATTTAAAATTTCCTCTAACATATTAACCCTCCTCGCATTAATATTATCCTCAATATTCAATGAGGATATTTATTACAAGCAAATGACCTCACCGTCCTCTCTTAACCAGAGATAGTCCCGCTTTATTTATCTTTATATCCCGGCTCTTCCTCTCTTCGCCGAAATACGCCGCAAAGTAGACCGTGGGAATTATTACCGCTCCCCCGATCAGATTCCCCAGGGTCACCGGGATGAGGTTTCGGGCAAAAATTTCTCCCCACGTCACGTTCAAACCGCTGAACTTGGCCAGCGGGAGGAAAAACATATTCGCCACGCTGTGCTCGTAGCCCGAGAGGACGAACAGCATTATGGGGAACCAGCAGGAGAATATCTTGGACACGATATCCTGCGAGGCAGTCGCCATCATAATGGCCAGAACTACGAGAATGTTGCACAATATCCCCCTCACCAGGGGTACCGTGAAACTGGAAAATATCTTGCTCTGCCCCACTGAAATCGCCATTTCCTGCACGCTGCCCTGCAGATACCCGCCACTTGCGATAAGGGCAGCGAGCAGCACGGAACCTACGAAGTTGGCAGAATAAACGGTAATCCAATTCCGCAGGAGCCCCGCTGGCCCGATCTCTCGCTTCAGCAGGGAAAAAACCATGAGGTTGTTTCCGGTGAAAAGCTCGGCGCCGCATATGACCACCATCATGAGTCCAACAGGAAACACCATGGCACCGGCGAATTTCATGAGGCCCACGTCGATGTTTTTCAAAGTCTGCATTATGGTAATTGAAGCAAACCCGCCGAAACCGATGTAGACGCCCGCCATGATCCCAAGCAAAAGCATCTGAGGGAAAGTCAGGCCGGCCTTCCTTTTCCCGTTCGCAATGGTAGCTTCAATAACTTCCCTAATTGTAAGAAACCTTTTCTCTTTTTCCATCCCCATCTCCCTTCTTGTTAAATTTTTCAAACATGTATATACATCTTCAATAATATCATAGTATTATTAAATTGTCTATATTCTAGAATTGTTGTTCCATTTCATTTATTTTTTACAATCAATAGGTTTCAATTTATCTCATATAACCTATTTTCTTCACAATTGTGATACTTATCACAAAATGTGGGGGGAAATAAAAAACGCTGCTTTTTCAAAGCAGCGCCTTAAAATCACCCGGTGAACCGGTGCAGGGTGACGTAAATCCTGCCCTTTTTACTGCTCCCCCCTATTTCTACCACCTTGGCCCTGCCGAGCCGCTGGGCGGAGATGACATCGCCTTCCTTTATCTCCGCCGAAGGGTCCTTCACGGTCCTGAAATTCACCCGCACGTTTTCGCCTTTTATGTAAGGGGCCATCTTGGACCTGGAGATGCCAAAGGCCAGGCTCGCAACGGCATCCAGCCTGAGGGATGCCACCGTGCCCTTTATTTCCCTGTACCGCCTTTCGGGGCAGGCCACTTCCTTTAAGGAGATCTCCTCTACTTCCACCGGCACTTTGCCCACTTTCGAGAGGTTCATCCCCACGTAGTCGGCCACTTCCTCTTTCAGCAAGATATCGGCTCCCTCGGAGTGTATCACTATGTCCCCCACCTTATCCCGCGTTATTCCGAGGCCCAGCACGCTTCCCAGGTAATCCCGATGCCCCGGCCGCTCATCCCTGTCCTTGGGCCTCACCCTCAGGGCTTTAACGGGGAGTTCAAAGGGCTCTTCCTTTAAAAATTCGGGGAATACCACCAGGACCTTCCTCTCGGCCTCCTCAAAGCCGCCGCTGAAAAAATATCCGGCCTCGGGATAGGTCCGGGCTATTTCTTCCGCCATTTTCTGCTGGGACGGGTCGAGAAAATTGCTCGCCTTTTTCTCCCCGTTCTTCATCGCCATCGTAAAAAGGTCCCTTATCTTAGCTTCCACTATCTTTTCATCCTGTTCCCTCAAGATTAACCCTCCAGCTCTTGCCATTTTGATCACTTTAATATTATACCAAAAAATAAAACCCGGGAATCCCGGGAAAAGCATCACACGTCCTTCTGCTTTACGACGCTGTTTGTCGCCGCCACTATGCCGTAGAGCACCACGGTGGCCACCGTATTTATGGCCGCCGTCGGGATGACTATGGTGGTGAACAGCACCGGAAACGCCGCCGGGAGCGCCCCCGTCACCAGCATGGCGACGAGCAAAAACAGCGTGCCGCTCAAAAGGGTTCCTAAAAATCCCACTGCGGGCACCATTATCTTCTGGTTGACGTTTTTCCCTGCCCGGATCAACGCCGCCATCACCTGGGATGTGATGAGTTCATCCACGATGTTGGCTATCTGCCCTCCCGGGAAGCTGGTGGTAAGGGCCGCGAATATCCCTCCCAGCAACCCCGCCAGCAAGGCGTTTTTGGGAGCCGGATTTAAAAAGAGGGCGATGAACAGCATAGCCAGCAGAAAATTGGGCTTCATCCCGGCGACTATGGGCGGCGTGACCTGGTGGAGCACCAGCCCTATGGCCATCAAAAGCGATGTCAGAATCATCTCTCTCAGTTTCATGTGAGATACCCCCTTTTAAATTTTTGATAAATAAAAAAGCATCCGCCCCAGAAAGGGACGGATGCTCTTCATCCGCGGTGCCACCCAAATTAGCCCAAAGTAACAAAAAAGCATTTCACCCCGGGGATGAAATGCTTTTTGCCACCCTGAATAGCTCGCTTTAAGGGTACGGCCTTCACGGCGATACCCCGCCCTTAAGTTAACGGAGGGCTTTCCGAGTGCAGCTACTTTACTTCGCCGCACCTTCTCCGGGGCCCATTCACCCAACCTCCGGTACCGCGCTCCCACCTACCGCGGCTCTCTTTGACCTTGCAGCCGGGTTACTCTTCCCCGTCATCGAATTTGCCGTTTAAAACTTTGTAGTATAATATATACTATTGTGGATCAAATTGCAACACCTATTTTTAAAAAAATTTTAAGGTAACAAGCAAATCAATATCGAATCTCTCCATTGCTATTTTGTAAGCAAATAATACCAAGATCGTCTATTCAAATTGGGCGGCGGCCGGAAAAAGCTTGAAGAAGGGCCCCGACGGACAGTATCATTGGGTAGGGGTAAATCCTTTATAGGTAATCTAAAAACTTTCTTCTCTGTGGACGAATGGAAAGCGAAGTTTAAATCCCTTATAGGTAATCTAGAAACCGAACTCTGGTATCGCTATAGAAGGCCCAAGGATCGCAGTTTAAATCTCTTATAGGTAATTTATAAAATCTGTTGCAAGCTCCTTTAGACTCCTTGAAATCGCTGGTTTAAATCCCTTATAGGTAATCTAGAAACGCTGATGGACATGAGCGAAAAAATTGCATATTTGGAAGCATACCAGGATTCCCCTTTTGATAAATAATTATAACGCCAATCCTGGCGTCACCTTACAATATAGCTTAAAATTCCATATCATGCAATAGATTTTAATTAAAAAATCACTGCCCTATTTACAAGGGCAGTGATCAGGCCCAATAAAACTATTCATCCACTTTTAAGACCTCGTCCTTGCCGAAGACGAAATGGCCCGATTCGTACCCCTTGCCTTCCACGTTCAAAATTACCCCGCTGGACCCCAGGTTTTCGCCGTAAGTCTTCACTATGCTGGAGAGAAGCAAGGCCTCGTATCCCGATCCGGCGTTCATCTCTGTTACAAGCTCTTTGGAAAAGTTCAGCCTCAGAACGCCTTCTTCCCTGCTGAAGTTCAGAAGCCGGGCGTTCTGGCTGAGCACCTTGTACTTTTCATCCTTTAAAAGGGAGGTTATCCGGTCTATAAGGGCGTCCCCGGTCCTGAATTTTTCGGTGACCTTATCTTCCAGCAATTTATCCGCGTCCTTGGAAGGGTAATAAATCGTCAACACTTTTTCGGGGAGGGAATCGTCCTTTTCAGCATCGCCGAATTTCGCCAGATTTTCTTCTACCACCACATCCCCCTGGATAAATTTCTGCTTGACCAGGCCCACCCCTTTGGCAAAATACCTCTCTACGACGGATTCACCGCTTTTTCCCACCACCTTGATGCAAGTAAATTCTCCCGCCGGAACCTCGACTTTTTCGCTCAAGCTCTCGATGGTCCAGGTGGTGCCTTCCTCCTGCCAGCTATTTTTCTCTTTCAGAGGGGCCTTCAAGAGATACTTTTCCGAGGAAGGTTCTGCCCCGAGATAATTTATCCTGAAATAGCTCTCTTCGAAAGAATTGAGGAGTTTTACACCTTCGTCGGTCACTTCAAACACTTTTGCGACCACGGTGCCTCCGTTGTTCTGGGCGAGCTGAACCTTATTCCCTTCGATAAACTCCGTATCCACCCTTCCCCCTGCGAACTCATTGCCTACCCCTTCGTATTCCCAGTAGAGATTGTCATCAATGGGAAAATAATCGGATACCTTCATTTCTTCTTTCGGCTCTTCTTTCGGCTCGCCATCTCCGCCCATTCTTCCCCTTCTCGCACAGCCCGCAAAAATTGCCGCAATCACCAGACCTATGGCTACCCAACAGAGAAATTTTTTCATAGATCAAACCCTCTCCTAAAAAAATTCATTTTTCCGAGACACTGCATTCTTTGCAAAACCCGTATATGACGAATTCGTGATTGAGAGGCAAAAATCCTTTTTCCATCACTTCTTTTTTCATAAAATCCATCGGGCAGCATTCTATTACCATAGACTTGCCGCATTTTTTGCATATCAAATGGTGATGATGGTTTTCCTCCACCCTGAGAAGGTAAGTGGGTATTCCATCATCTCTCATGACAGTACATAGTATTCCTCTTTTTTTCATAATTTCTACATTCCTGTATATGGTAGAAAAATTCACCCGCGGGAGCATGTCCTTTGCTCTTTCAAAAATCTCCGTTGCAGTGAGCATGGTCCGGGAAGTCGCCAGCACCTGTATTATGGCCAGCCGCTGGCTGGTCACTTTGAGGCCGTTTTTTTTCAAAATATTTTCGTATTCCACCCTATCCCGCCTTTCTTTTTACGATGAGCACCGCAAACAAAAAAGCTGCAGCGATAAGCACTATCGTACCGCCGGGAGCCAGGTCAAAGTAAAAAGAAAGATAAAGGCCTGTCACCACCGAAAATACGGCAACCAGGTTTGAAATCAAAAGGGCCGAAACGAAACTTCTGGCCAACTGCAGGCTCACCGCTGCCGGGATGACAATGAGCGCCGAGACCAGCAGCGTGCCCACTACTCGGACCGACAGGGCCACCGTCAGGGCGGTGAGGATTGAAAAGAAAGTGTTCACCGTATTTACCGGTATCCCGGAAAGCTTTGCTGTTTCCTCGTCGAAAGCCAGCAAAAAGAGCTGCCTTCGCAAAAGATGAAAAGCGGCCAGGACGAAAAATCCCAGGACCGTTATCAATCGGATGTCTTCTTCCGTTACCGCCATGAGGCTGCCGAAGAGGTACGAAAAAAGGTCCGAATTGAAGGACTTGCCCAGGCTTACCATGACCACGGCGACCCCCATGCTCGCCGACGCTACCACCGCCAGGGCTATTTCGGCGTACCTTTTAAAGGTGTTTCTCACCATCTCGACGACGAGGGCCGCCAGGATCGAAAAGGCCAAAGCCCCGTAAAAGGGGTAAAAGCCGAAGAGCATGCCGGCAGCCACTCCCGCCAGCGCTGCGTGGGACAGGCTATCCCCCACCATCGACATGCGGCGCAGCACCACGAACACCCCTATGGTGGAAGTGACCAGGGCCGAGGCGATCCCGGCCCAAAAGGCTCTGACCATGAAAGAATACCGGAATATCTCCATAAATCTTCCTTCCCCTTCATCTTCCGTTGTGGCGCCGTTTCTTAATGCTGTAGCCCATAATTTCGGCTATATGGGCTTCCGTCACGTCCCTGGTATTTTCGTGGACGTCGACCCTGCCGTTTTTCACGCACCCTATTTTGCTCGCCATGCCGCACGCCATGCCTATATCGTGGGTTATCATCACCACCGTCAGGCCCTGCTCCTTGTTGAGTTGCTCCAGGAGGCCGTAGAATTCCTCCTGGGATTCGGCGTCGATGGCGGTGGTGGGCTCATCCAGGAAGAGCGCCTCGGGACTTCCCACCAGGCTGCGGGCCAAAAGCACCTTTTGCCGCTGCCCTCCAGAAAGTTCCCCTATGAGTTTCGCCGCTAGGGACTCAATGCCGACGGTAGAAAGAGCCTTCCTCACCTCGTCCTCCAGTGCCTTTCCTTTTAAAGTCATTCCTCTCCCGAAAAGCCCCGACACCACTATCTCCCGGACCGTTGCCGGAAAAGAAAGATTTATCTGGCCCACATTCTGGGGGACGTAGGCGATTTTGTGCCACTGGCGGAAGCTGCGCACATTTTTGCCGAAGAGCCTCACCTCCCCCTCGTCAGGAGCGATAAGGCCCAGCATTATCTTCATGAGCGTCGTCTTGGCGGAGCCGTTGGGGCCAATCAGGGCCATAAAATCGCCGGCCTCGACCTTCATGTTCACTTTTTCGAGCACCCTTGGCCCCCCGTACGAAAAACTGACATTTTGAAGTTCCACTACCGGCAGCCCCATATCCTTCGCCTCCTATTCGTTTAGGGCCTTTTTGAGATTTTCCAGATTTTCCATCATGAGGGCGAAGTAATCCTTGCCGGCTCTCATATCTTCCTCGGACAAGTTCTCCAGAGGGTGGAGGATCAGGACTTTCGCACCAACTTCCCTCGCCAGCACGTTGGCCAGCTTGGAACTGGAAGACGCCTCCACCATTATATATTTTATGCCTTTTTCCCTGCAGAGCTCCGAAAGCTCGGCCAGCTTCCTGGGCGACGGCTCCTGCTGGGATGAAAGACCGCTTATGGCGATCTGGTTGAGATTGTACCGCTTTGCCAGGTAGCCGAAAGCCGCATGGTTTACTATAAAATCCTTTTTGGGCGCCTGTAAGAGAGCCTTACTGTACTCCTGGTCCAGATCGTCCAGGCGATTTTCCAATTTTTTCAGGTTTTCTCTGTAATAAGAGGCATTTTCTTCGTCCTTTTCGGCCAGAGCCTCGGCGATCCTCCCGGCCATAGCCTTGGCCAGCACTGGGTCCAGCCACACGTGGGAATCCGAATGATCATCGCTTCCTTCTTCATCCGGTTCCTCCACGAAGAGACTCTCCCCTGCTTTTACTACCGTTACCCCTTCCTTTGAAAGCTGCCCGGCCATCTTCTCGGCCCACGGGTCTATCGAGCCCCCCAGGTACACGAACACATCCGCGTCGTAGATTCCAGCCACCAGTTTGGGAGACGGCTCGAAATCATGGACTTCCACCCCTGCCGGCACCACCTTTTCGACCAAACCCTTTTCACCCGCTATTTTAGCCGCGAAGTCGTAGAGAGGATATATGGTGGTGTATATCTTCAATTTTTCCCCTTTCCGAGGTCCTTGACTGTCCGTCTCCTGAGAACAGCTAGTAATTAAGAAGGCGGCGACCATCAGGATGGCAAATAAGAAGTACAATCTCCTGGCTTTCAACGGGCCATCCCCCTCTCATTTAATTGCAAATTATTTGCATTAAGTCAAAAAATATATTATACCCTAAGGTAGTTTTTGTCAATACGCAAAAAAATAACCGCCGTTTTGCGGGCGGTTTTTAGAAAAAACGCTTTTATATTCCGAGCTCCGAAACTATCTCTTCCTTAGGCCTGAAGCCTATCAGCTTTTTTGAGGGCTGGCCGTTTTCGAAGAGTATCAGGGTCGGTATGCTCATTATCCCGAAAGCACCGGCGCTGTTGGGGTTCTCATCGACGTTCAGCTTACCTACTTTTATCCTGCCATCGTATTCTTCGGCCAGCTCGTCGATGACGGGAGCCATCATGCGGCACGGCCCGCACCAGGGCGCCCAGAAATCCACCAGGACCGGAACGTCCGAATTGAGCACTTCCTGCTCGAAATTGTCGTCGGTCAGAGTAATGGGTTTCATTTCATTCCCACCTCCACAAAGGATATCGCTTTTCTTATTATAACCGACTTTATAAGAAATCCCAATTTATTTTTTGGGAAAATTTTGTTATACTATAATAAAATCTTAGTATAACTAAATGGGGTGAAATTCGTTGATCTGCGGCAAAATCATCCGCGAATTTCGCGAAAAGCGAAGCATGTCTTTAAAGGAACTGGCAGAAAAGGCCGGGCTTTCCGTATCTTACCTTTGCGAAATAGAGCGGGGCAAAAAGCTCCCCTCCATAGAGGTCATCGAAAAACTGGCAGCCGCTTTGAATATATCCAAAGACGCCCTCTTCGAGGAGTCCCCCTCGAAAAAAGGTCCTTCGACCTCGCCGGGCGAAAGGATAAGCATTCTGCGCCGCGAAAGAGGACTTTCCCTCTCGGAACTGGCGGAAAGGGCGGGCATTTCGGCCACGTACCTCTGCCAGATCGAAAACGGGAAAGTCCTCCCTTCCCTGGCTACCTTAAAGGCCATCGCCAAGGCCCTGAACGCAAACCCCCAGGATTTTCTCTCTGCTACCCATATAAGCTACAAAATAAAGAAAATTCGCTTGGAGCGCGGCATCACCCAGGCGGAGCTGGCCAAAAAAGCGGGGGTTTCGACGGGACTCATAGGGCAGATAGAAAGCGGCAAGGTGGAACCTTCTATAAAGACCCTCGAAAAAATTTCCAACGCCCTTTCCGTTTCGCCCTGCTATTTTATCAGCGATGACGACGACATAAATTCGCTTCTGCGCCCGATGAACCCGGAACTCAAGAAGCTTCTAACCGACCCGAAGGTCAGGTCCTTTTTGGAAATGGTAGCCGATTGCACCCAGGAAGAATTCATGTTCATCATGAAATTCGTCCAGCTCTACAAGGAGCACCGGCCCAAGGATTAATAATCGTGGGTGACGACCAGGTTTTTAAATAGGCTGAATTTGGACAGGCTGATTCTCAGGCCGTCCCTTTTATCCACGAGGGGGCTCAGGTACACCTTTATCCCGTCTACTTCGTACACTTCGTATTCGCTGGCATTGGAAGGTGCGCCCACGTACACGGTAGGCAGGAAGCTGCAGCCCGCTCATCCTCCTCCGAAGCGCTCCATTTTAATCGTCACGGCATTGGCATTTTTCTTTAGGATGAAATCCCTGGCCTCTTCTTCTATCTTAATTTTTACCATCATTTTCACCTCCAGCCTAATTTTATTATATTAAATAAATTTTTCGCTGTCAATGAGTATTAAAAAATTCCCCAAACGGGTATTGAAAAAGGTGGGTACCCCGTGAAAAAGGAGCCCACCTATAGTATATGTCAAACATGCTCTAATTCGATTTTTCATAAAACCCTTTTATTATCCCGCTCAGCGGGTTTTCGGGCACTATGCCGCAAACTTTTTCCAGGACCCGGTCTACCCCCTCTTCTCCGACCATGGCCTGAAGCCTCACAGCTTCTTCGTCTTTTTCGTAGTCGAATCGGAGGGCCGCAGCTATGCCCCGGCAGAGATTTGAGGGAATGAGCCCCAGTTCCTGGGCTCTCAGGGCAGGGTAGACCAGCCGCTCTTCCGGGCTTAGCTTTCTCAAAGGGTTGCGGCCCACCCGAACCACCGGGTCCTTCAAGGCCGGGTTAAGGAAGCGCTTCAGCGTATTTTGGATGTAGTCGCCGTGCTGCTTTCTATCGAAGCCGAACCGGGCCGTCAGGTAAGCCCCGGACTCTTCCATAGCCCCTTTCACCGCTTCAAATACGCCGTCGTCCCGCAGGGCATCGAGGATGGTGGAAAAACCCCTTGCGTAGCCGAGGTAAGCCGCCACGGCATGTCCGGTGTTCAGCGTATAAATTTTTCTTTCCACGTAAGCCCGGACGTTGTTTACAAATTTTACTCCCGGAATCGAAGGGATTTCGCCGGCAAAACCGCCGGCATCCACCACCCATTCGAAATAAGGCTCTACGGCCACGTCCAGGAAAGAATCTTTCTCCTGCGGAGGGATTATCCTGTCCACCGCAGCGTCGGGAAAGCCCACTATTTTTTCCGCCTCCCGTCTTTCTTCAGCCGATAGGCATTCCATGACCTTTTTCCCCAGAAAAGTAGAGGCCCCTACCAGGTTTTCGCAAGCTATGACGTTAAGCGGCTCCGGCCCGAGCTTTAACCGGCGGGAAATCCCCCGGGCTATGACAGGAGCTATGGACTTCAAATTGCCCGGCCCCACCGCCGTCGTGACCAACCGGGCTTCGCTTATCTTTTCGGCGACTCTTTCTTCGTCTTGAACCAGGAGGCCTTCTACCCCTTCGACCCGATGGAATTTTTGCTCATCCCCCTTTTCCACCACCCTGTAGCTGCCCTCCCGGTTGAGGGCTTCTATCAGAGCTTCGTCGACGTCCACAAAAACCACCTGGTATCCGGCTCGGGAAAGCAGGAAACCTATGAACCCGCGGCCTATGTTGCCAGCGCCAAAGTGCACTGCTACCTTCATCTTTCAAACCCTTCTTTAAGCAGCATCAGAATCTCCTTCGGATCGCTGCTTTCCGCGAGTTTCTTGGCCCTGCTTTCGTCCTCACAGGCCACGGCTATATTGGAGAGTATTTCCAGGTGTTCGTCTCCCTTCGCGGCGATGCCTATGACTATATAAGCCCTGTTGCCGCCGCCAAAATCGACTCCTTTGGGAAATTGGGCCACCGCCAGCCCGCTCTTTTTGATTTTTTCCTTTGCCTCATTTCCCCCGTGGGGAATGGCGATCCCATTTCCTATATACGTGGTCAAGAGCTCTTCCCTCTTTTTCATCTCATCTATATAGGAAGGCTCCACGCAGCCGCTTTTTACCAGTAGCTCTCCAACTATTTCTATGGCTTCAAATTTATCCTTAGCCCTGGCCCCTACTAGAATGGACTTTTCGGTCAAGACTTCATCTTTTTTCCTGAAAAAATTAAAGGCCAACTGCACTACCTCCTACCTTAAAATCTTGAGGAGCGCTTTTATCACATCGAGGGCAGTTCCGCTTTTGACGAGTTCGGCAAAACCCTCTTCATCTATCAGTGCGGCACTGATGCGCCCCATCCTTTCGACTTCCTGAGGGGAAGAATCCTTAGGAAGCAACATCACAACGCAGGCCTCCACGTCCTCCATTTTTCCATCCATATTTTCCATCCTGACGGGCTCTTCCAGGCGGAAGATCCCCAAAAGGGGAGCTTTTACCCCGTCGGTCCTGGCGTGAAGCAGCGAAATTCCCACTCCGGGCACCGCCGTGCCCGACTTCAATTCCCTTTCATAAATAGCTCTTTTAATTTCCAGCGGTGAGAGGACCCTGGGGCTCAGCCTTATCTTCTCTTCCACCGCATCCAGTAATTCGTTTAAGTCCTTCGCCTCTATTTTTTCTAACAAAAATCCGTCCAGAATTTTGAATACCACATCTTCGCAGGTGCTTTGCTCCTTCTGGCTCTTCCTGCCCAGAGGAGTTCCCTTTCGGACAAAGGCCCTGATGCACTCCACATCTTCCGAAGTCAGGAGGGGAGATACTACTATCACCGGCCGGCGTTGCTCTTCTAAGGGCACGGTGGATATCACCGCATCCACTTCCGGGTGTTTCACCAGAGTTTTCTCAAGATCCAGCGCCGAAACCACATCGATAATCTCCAAATCCGGCAGTTCCTTTTTTATGCGGCTCGCCAGCATCCTGGCGCTTCCAAGGCCGCTGGGGCATACCAGCACCACGCCGGCCTTTCCTCCCTCTCTTTCCAGAGCGGCGCCCAGGTGCATGGCGATATACCCCATTTCTTCCTCAGGCACTTTTACGCCGAACCTTTTTTCCAGAGTCCGAGCGGCTTTGGCTGCCGCCGACATCAAATCCGGATATTCTTCCTTAATCTGAGAAAGGATGGGGTTTCTGATTTCCATGCCCATCTTCATCCTGGCGATCGCCGGCTTTAAGTGAATCGCCAGGTCTTCCACGACCCGCGGGTCTTTCGCCAGATCCTTATTGAGCTCCCTGCCCGCTTCTTTCAAAACTTCCAGGGAAGCCTTTACGGCTTCCCGGTGACTCATGGCAAAAAGTTCCCTGAAATCTTCCTGGCCCCCGCGGAGCTTGGCTCCCAGGAGGTGCATCGTTATATAGCCGAGTTCTTCTTCGGGGATTTCCATCCCAAAAGCCGATCGGAGCCTCCCGGCTAGCCGAGCTGCCAGTTGGAATTCTCGGGTCTCTTTTAAACCGGAGAGGACCCCTTCGTCCATGGAGATGGCCTCTCCGTTTTTCAGCCTCTTCAGAGCGAGGGCAATGTGGACCAGCAATCCGAGAAAGGCGCTGTCGGCCAGGTTGATCCCGCTTTCTTCCATGGTTTTCTTCAGTATGATTTCTATTTCCTTGAGCCATTCTTTTTCCATAAAACCGAAAAACCTGTTTATTACATTTTCCGATGCGCTACCTTGCAGGTTTTCTCTCATGAGCCGGACCAGCCAGGTCTCGTCGAAGTGTTCGTAAAAAAGGTCGGTTATGAGCTGCCTTATATTCCTTTCTGGCCCCTTGATAAATACACCGAGGCCCGGCCGGCGCACAAGCTTTAATCCGTACCCCGACAGCATCCTTTCCACTTTGTCCAGGTCGTTGCTTATCGTACTTTCCGTCACCCCAAACTCTTGAGAGAGGCTGTAAAGTTTCTGCGGTTCCTTTTTTTCCAGCAAAAATAGCATGATGAGCTTTTGCCTTTCAGCCGGCCCTATGCCCTCCTCTTCGGAAGATTTCTCCAGTTCCTGCTTCAGCCTTTCCAGCGAATCGCTTTCGCCCTCCAGGCTGATTCCCTTTCCGGATTTCCTGCAGAGCTTTATCCCCAAATCCCCCAATTTTTCGGAAAGGCCCGGCAAATCCCTCAAGACAGTCCGCCGGCTGACTCCCAATCTGTTTGAAATTTTTTCGGCCGTGGTCGGCCCTTCTAGCAGCACTTTCACTATTTGCCTTTCCCGCCTTGTGAAATCCACATCCATCACCATTATTATTTTAGCCTTTCTACCAGTTCATCATAGATTGGATTGTTTACAAAGGTTTCGATAGATATATGCTCGGCATCGGGAGCTTTTTCTTTTGCCCGGGCAGTGAGTTCTTTATGAGTGATCACGATATCGGCATCATCGGGTATCTGGTCTATCGCGGTGTGCACCACTTCTATATTTAAACCCGCTTCTTTTATTTTCCTCCTCAACACCGAGGCGCCCATGGCGGAAGAGCCCATGCCCCCGTCGCAGGCAAACACTATCTTTCTCACGTTCACAACTTTCTCGGCCCCGTGGAGCTTCTCGCCCTTCAGCTGGCTTACCATCTGCTTTGCCGCTTCCAGGTCTTCCTCCTCATGGCCGAAGCGCTTAAGGAGCAGCGATGAAACGAAGAAGGAGACTAGGGCTGAAAGGGCGATGCCGGCCAGCACCGGAATAAGCCCCCCCTTCGGGGCCATGGCTATTTCGGCGAAAATGCTACCCGGCGACGGCGTCGCCACCAGACCCGCGCCCATAGTGACAAAGGTAAAGACTCCAGCTGCTCCGCCTAAGATCACGGCAACTATCAATATCGGGTTCATGAGGACGTACGGAAAATAGATCTCGTGGATTCCTCCGAAGAAGTGAATGATTATCGCCCCTGGAGCAGACTGTTTCGCCATTCCCTTCCCCGCCAGCCAATAGGCGAGGAGCACTCCCAAACCGGGGCCCGGGTTGGTCTCCAGCAGGAAGAAAATGGATTTACCTTTCTGGGCCACCTCCGCTACCCCCAGGGGACCCAGAATTCCGTGGTTGATCGCATTGTTCAGGAAAAGTATCTTGGCGGGTTCAATGAAGACGGAAGCAAGGGGCAAAAGTCCCAGATTCACTATAGCCTGCACCCCTGCAGCTAAAACCTTGTTGAGCCCCAATACTACCGGACCGATGGCCATGTATGCCAGAAGGGCCACCACCATACCTACGATTCCCGCAGAAAAGTTGTTGACCAGCATTTCAAATCCGGACGGTATCCTGTCCTTCATGGCTTCGTCCACCTTTTTGATGACGTAGCCGCCCAGGGGACCCATTATCATGGCGCCCATGAACATCGGTATGTCCGAGCCCACGATTACGCCCATGGTGGCCACGGCGCCGACTACGCCGCCCCTCACGTCGTGCACCATCCTGCCCCCCGTATAGCCGATGAGCAGCGGGAGCAAATAAGTTATCATGGGAGATACCAGGCTGCTCAGGTGTTCGTTGGGAGTCCATCCGGTGGGTATGAAGAATGCAGTGATGAGGCCCCACGCTATAAAAGCACCGATGTTGGGCATGACCATGCCGCTCAGGAACCTCCCAAAAGCCTGAATTTTTGTCCTCATAGGCGCACCCTCCTTTTAAACTCTGTCACCTTTCAATGGTGACAATATTTTAAAAATATCTATTATTTTCTGATTTTATTATATAGCTTACATCCAGTGGGGCGCAATAAAAAGATGTTAAATGCTGTGCTCATCAAATGGTGACAAAATTGACAGAGCCGGCGATATCGCCAGCTCTGTCAAGCCACCTTTTCCATCTTCTTGAATTTTATATCCCGCCTGTTTAAATAGGCGACCCCTATGGCGCTGTCGGCCCCTGCGTAGTACACGTATATGTCGTCGCCCCTTACGGCCTGTCCACAACTGAATACCACGTTGGGCACGTACCCTTCTTTCTCCCACGGCAGCTTCGGCTCCAATACGGGCTCTTCCTGCCTTGCCAGGACCTTCGACGGGTCTTCCAGGTCCAGAAGGGCCGCTCCGAGCCTGTAAGTGTTTTGGAAATCAGCTCCGTGGTATATCAAAAACCAGCCGTCCTCCGTCTTTATAGGCGGGCCGGCTATGCCTACTCTCGCGCTCTGCCAGGTGCCCTTCAGGGGCTCCAGTACGGGTTTGTGGCCGTGCCAGTTCTTCAAGTCTTCGGAATAGGCGATCCATATATTGGGGTACCTGCGGTGGAGCATGACGTACTTCCCCTTTATTTTTTCCGGGAACAGCGAGGCGTTCTTGTTGGGCTCGTCGAGCACTATTCCGTGCTTTTCCCATGTGATCAGGTTCTTTGAAGTCGCAAGGCATATTCTCCAGTCGCCGTCGAATCTTCCGCCGAAGGCCACGTACATCATGTAATAGGTATCGCCTATTTTGACCACCCTCGGGTCTTCACAGCCCCTCTGTTCGTGGGGCTGGTCGTTGGTGAGGATCGGAGCCCGCAGCCTGTTGAAATTCAGGCCATCCGCGCTCACCGCGTAACCCAACCTCGAAACGTACCGCCCGTATTTCTCGTGGGGGCCCAGGTTGGAGGCCCGGTAAATCAGGTGAAAAAGGCCATTGTCGTAGATGGCAGCGCAGTTGAAAACCGCCGCCCTCTCCCATTCGCTCTCCGCTTCTCCGTCCCGCATGGGTTCGAGAATCGGCTTTTCGGCAAGCCTCTCTAACCTAATCATTTCCCTCTCCCTCTGAAGTGTTATATACAAAATACAGTATTTTATTATAGCAGGAAGTGCAATTTAACGCCATGTAAACGCAAGCCTTTTATAACAATATATGGCTTAAGCCGAAAAACTGTTATAGCGGTTCATGGCCTCATCCACTCCGTCGGTCACTATGGCCAAGGCAGCTTCCGCCGCGGCCTCTAGGGCCGGTTCCACCGCCCTCCTTTCCCCAGGCTCAAAAATTCCCAACACGTGGGATATCACGTCGCCCTCTGGCCTCCCGATACCTATCCTGACCCTCGGGAAATCCTCGCTAGCGATGCAGTATATAATGGATTCCATACCCTTATGCCCCCCGGAACTTCCCTTTCGCCTTATCCGGAGCCTCCCCACCGGCAGATCCATGTCGTCGTAGATCACGATCAGGTTTTCCGGAGGGATTTTATAAAACCTCACCGCTTCCAGCACGCTCTCCCCGGAGGAATTCATAAAGGTCATGGGTTTTAAAAGGAGTACCTTCTTCCCCTGCCAGCTGCCGTCCCCCAGGAGCCCTTTGAACTTAATCCTGTCCACCTTTGCCCCGATTTTCTCCGCAATTCTGTCGATGACCATAAAGCCCACGTTGTGCCTGGTATTTTCGTATTCTCTGCCAGGATTTCCGAGTCCCACTATTAAAAACAACACTTTCCACCTCCGACAAAAGAAAGGCGCAACCTCTGTTGCGCCACAATCACTCTTCTTTCTTTTCCTTGCCTTTGCTCACTACCTCCGGCTCCTCCGCTTCCGCCGCGGGCGCTTCCTCCTCTTCTTCTATGGACGGAGCGAGCACCGCAACAACTATCTCTTCCGGAGAATCGATGACCTTTATCCTGTCGCTCAGCTTTATGTCTTTCACCATCAAGACGTCGCCAATCTTGAGGTGGGATATATCCACTTCGATCACTGGAGGGATGTCCGACGGCAATGCTTCTATAGTAAGTTCATGCAACTGGTGCTGCAGTACGCCACCGAGCTTCACGCCCTCCGGCTCGCCCTTCAATACAATGGGCAATTCCACCTCGATTTTATCCGTCATGGACACCCGGTAAAAGTCGATGTGGATAATGGCGCCCTTAAGAGGGTCCCGCTGGATCTCTTTAATAATGACCGGGTACTTTTCTTGGCCCAGCATTAAATCGATCAGCACGCCTTCGCCGTGGGTTGTCAGCAATTTATTTATATCTTTGCTCTCCACGACGATGGCTTTCGCTTCCAAATTCTTCCCGTAGAGCACGCCGGGTATTTTCCCGCTCTTCCTGAGGCGGTTCAAAGGGCCTTTTCCAGCGAAACTTCGCTCCTCAGCCGCAAGACTTACCTGTGCCATCTTCCATCCTCCTTTCTAAAATTACAAAACTTAGTATAACCCTTTTATGGTCATAAATCAATATCAATCAAAGAGAGTGCTCACCGATTCGTTCTCGTGAATGCGCCTTATGGCTTCGGCAAACAGCGAAGCTACCGACAGCACTTTGATTTTCTCTATCTTTTGATTTTCCCTCAAGGGGATGGTATTGGTCACCACCACTTCTTTTATGGGCGAAGCCTCCAGCCTTTCTATGGCCGGCCCGGAGAGCACGGGATGAGTGCAGCAGGCGTAAGTTTCCTTTGCCCCGTGTTCCAGCAGAGCCTCGGCCCCCAGGGTTATGGTGCCTGCCGTATCTATCATGTCGTCTATCAAAATGACGGTCTTCCCTTTGACCTTTCCTATTACGTTCATTACCTCGGCCTTGTTGGGTTCGGGCCTGCGCTTATCTATTATGGCGATGGAGGCCCCCAATCTCGTGGCCAATTCTCTCGCCCGGGTCACACCGCCCACGTCGGGCGACACCACCACCGGTTCTTCTATGCCCTTTTTCCTGAAGTAGTCGGCCAGTATCGGCACGGCCATCAAGTGGTCCACGGGAAAATCGAAAAATCCCTGGATCTGGCCGGCGTGCAGGTCCATGGTAAGCACCCTGTGGGCACCCGCCGTAGAGATGAGGTCGGCCACCAGTTTGGCCGTGATGGGATCCCGAGCCCTTATCTTTCGGTCCTGCCTGGCATAACCGTAATAGGGTATTACGGCCGTGATGCGCCAGGCCGAAGCCCTCTTTAGCGCATCCAGCATTATCAAAAGTTCCATCAGGTGGTCGTTCACGGGATAGCTCAACGGCTGAATTACGAAGACGTCGGCACCCCTTACGCTTTCGTTGATCCTGACCTGTATCTCCCCGTCGCTGAAAGTGTTTACTACCGCATCCCCCACTTCTATCCCGAGGTGCTGGGCTATTTCCCGGGCCAGTTCCACATTGGCGTTGCCCGTAAAAATTTCAAGCCTGTTTTCCACTGCTTCCTCCCCCTTCGCGTTCTTTGCGTTTCTTCACCCATCCGGGTTTATTTTCCTGCCGGGACCTGGCTATCGCCAGGGCTCCTTCTTCTACGTCTTTGGTTACCGTGGAGCCCGCAGCTACATAGGAACCCTGTCCGATTCTAACCGGGGCCACCAGATTGGAGTTGCACCCTATGAAAGCCCCGTCTTCCACCACTGTCCTGTGTTTTTTAAAGCCGTCGTAGTTTACAAAAATCACTCCCGCGCCGATGTTGACATTCCTGCCTATATCGGCATCGCCCACATATGAAAGGTGCGGCACTTTAGAATTTTCGCCAACCTTGCTGTTTTTGATTTCCACGAAATCGCCCACCTTGACCCCCGCCATCAGGTGGGTGCCGGGGCGCAGATTGACAAAGGGCCCGATTTTCACTCCGTCTTCGACCACGCTTTCTCTAATATGGCTCATGGTGATTTCCACGCGGTTTCCCACGACTGAGTCGATTATCCTGGTGTAACCCACTATGGTGCAGCCTTCCCCTATCCTGGTTTTGCCTTCCAGAATTACGCCGGGGTAGATGACGGTATCCCTGCCGATTTCGACGCCCTCATCGACAACGCAGGTGTCGGGGTTTAAAAAGGTCACTCCCCGGGCCATAAGACTTCGAATTATCCTCTTCTGCATTATGGCCTGCGCCTGCGCCAGCTGATTTCTGTCATTTACCCCCTGCACCTCGTCCGGGTCTTGAGCTTCAAAGGCCAGAACTTTTTCCCCCTGCCGGTTCAGTATCTCCACTACGTCCGTCAGGTAATATTCGCCCTGCACGTTGTCGTTGTTTACTTGTTCCAGCGCATTGAAAACCTTTTCCCGGTTGAAGCAGTAAATCCCGGAATTTATTTCATCGATGGCCCTTTCCTCCGGTGAGGCATCCTTTTCTTCCCTTATGGCGAGGACCCTGTTCCCTTCCTTTATGACGCGCCCGTAACCCGACGGGTCCTTCACTCTCGCCGTCATCACCGTCGCCGCCGCTTGATTCCTGGCGTGGAACTCGAATAGTGACTTTAGCGTCTCGGCGGTGATAAGGGGCATGTCGCCGTAGAGCACGAGGACGGTGTCTTCACTTTTTACCGCATCCTCCGCCTGCATAAGGGCATGGCCCGTCCCTTTTTGCTCTGCCTGCAGTACAAATTCTACCTCCTGCTCTGCGAAAGCCCTCTTCACCTCTTCGGCACCCCTGCCTACCACCACAATTACTCTCTTTGCCCCGGCTTTTTTAGCTTGAGAGATCACGTGACCCAGCATCGGAACGCCGCATATTTTGTGGAGCACCTTCGGCACCTCTGACTTCATCCGCGTTCCTTCGCCGGCCGCCAGAACAACCGCAGCAAAATCCACAACATTTCCCCCCATATCGTCATTCCAGAGCCAAAACTTTTTCATACTTCGACATTTGACTTGAAAATCCCTTCTTTCAAAAAGAAAATATAGGACAAAAACTGTCCTATATTATCCTTCACTCGCTTTTTCGTATTGTTCCAACACGGCCCTTTCTATCTTCTCCCTCGAGGCGCTGTTTATAGGATGGGCCACATCCTTGAAACGGCCGCTTGAAGTTTTGCGGCTGGGCATGGCGATGAAAAGGCCTTGGTCCCCTTCTATGATCCTTATATCGTGGACCACAAACTCGTTGTCGAACGTCACCGAAACTAAGGCCTTCATCCTGCCCTCGTTTTCCACTTTCCTTATGCGGACGTCTGTAACCTCCAAGGCCATGCCTCCCCTTATCAGTTTTTTACCGCCAATTCGATGGGTTTCAACCTTATTATGCCCTGTTCGGGGTCGATTTTTTCCAGAACTATGAGCGACACATAGTTTTTGACCAGCTTTTCCTCCGGCAGAGCCGTGCCCATCAATACCGCCACTCCCACTACTTCTGCGCCGAACTGCCTCACCAGCTCTATCATGCCCCGCGCCGTGCCCCCGCCTTTCATGAAGTCGTCGACGATCAGCACCCTGGCATTTTTCGACAGGGCCCGGGTGGGCAGGGCCATATTCTGAATCCTCTGGCTGGACCCGGAGACGTAGCTGATATTCACCGAAGGGCCTTCGGTGACCCGGTTGTCTCTCCTCGCCACCGCCAGGGGCACCCCCAGGGCCTTGGCGGTCATCAGTGCCAGTGGAATGCCCTTCGTCTCCACGGTAAGGACGCAGGTGGGCTCTTTTTCCACAAAAATTTGGGCGAAGATCTCGCCTATCCTGCTAGCATACTCGGGCGAAAATATTATGTCCGTCGTGTAAAGGTATCCACCGGGTATTATCCTTGACCGGTCGGATAAAAGGTCGCACAGTTCGGACAGAAAATTTTCGATCTCCTCTGGAGGCCTTTTGATGCGAAATCTGACGCCCCCGGCGGCACCGGGGATGGTCTCCAGCACGCCTTCCCCGCCTTCTAAAAAGGCATCCTTGATTATGTTTAAATCTTCGCTTATCGAAGATTTGGCCGCATCGTATTTTTCGCCGAAGAACTTCAGCGTAAAGATGCGGTTGGGGTTATCGCTCAAGAATTTGGATAAAAGCACCAGCCTCTTGCTCCGCCTCATGGAACATCCTCCCGCGCCAGTACTCTCCGGGCCAACTCCAGGTCGCTCTCCTTATCGACATCGCTGCCTATCTCGGGGAACCTGCTAATTACTGCCCGGGCCTTTATGCCAAAGAGTTCGTAAACCCTTTTTTCAACTTCGGAGATAGTGACCAGCCCCAGCAATAATTTCAGCACTATTGGAACTCCCAAAATGGCGGCCAATTTCAGCGGGCTCTTCCTGTAAAGGAAGATTTCCTTAGCTTTGCCGAGGCACCTTTTGGCACTGCCGACTTTCACCAAAACCGCATTGCCGCCGGTAAAGGTCCCTTCTTTTACCTTGACGTAAGTCCTCTTCACCCCCGGGTATTTTTTCTCCGTGTCTTCTTTCGGAATTATGGGATACGCGAACTCGGCGTTCAATTCCTTCGCCCTTTTGACAAAGTCGTCGAGGGCTTCCGGAGTTATCATCGGAATATCGGAAGTGAGAATCAGGACTTCGTCTTCATCGGAAAAACACTCCAGGCCTCTCATGACGTTATCTATAAGTTCGGGCCCTTGTTCCACAACGAGGACGCCGGAATCTTTAAGCAGTGGACTCAGCTTTTCTCCGGGGCCTACCACTGCGATTTTTTCTATGTAGTCCAGCCTTTTTAAGGCATCCAGGACGTACAGAATCATTTCGCGCCCGTTGATTTTTATCAAGGCCTTGGGATCGCTCTTCCCGCTTCCGGCCAGGATAAAGGCCTTCAGCATGGCATTTCATCCTCCATATTCATCTGCTTTCTCAATATGTTCATCACGTTGTTTTCCACTTTTTCTATGTGCTCTTCCGCTAATTTTTGGGCCAGCTCCACGTTCCTGTCGGTTATGGCTTCCACTATCTTTTTGTGCTCCTGCATGAGGTTCTTTATCCTCGCCTTGTTGGCAAAGGACTGGACTCTAAAGCGGTCTATCTGTTCCTTCAGGTTATTTATTATCTGCACCAGCCGGTCGTTGCGGGTGGCTTTGAACAGTATCTGGTGAAACTCCATGTCCTTTTTTATAACCGTTTCCACGTCGCCCTTTTCCGCTGCCTCGTTGATCTCCAGCAGCACTTTTTCCAAACTATCTATTTCTTCCTCGGTTATGCGCTCAGCAGCCAGGGCTGCTGCCAGGCCTTCCAGAGCCTGCCTTATTTCGAACACATCGGCGGCATCTTTTAAGGACAGGCCCGCCACGTACGCACCCTTCCTCGGGATCATCACCACCAGGCCTTCCAGCTCCAGTTTGCGTATGGCTTCCCTCACGGGAGTTCTGGAAACGCCCATTTCCTCGGCGAGCTGCACTTCCATCAGCCTCTCCCCGGGTTTCAAATCCCCTGAGATTATGGCCTGCCTCAGCACTTCGAACACGATTTCTCTCAGGGGTTTGTAATTGTCAAGCCTGATGGACTTGAACTTTCCCACCATTTTCCCCCTCCTAGCCCATGCATGAAATTAAGACTCTGCACCCCGGCAGCGACATCGATTCGATCGCTCTTTCGGCATCTTTTCTTGCTTCAAAAATACCGTATACAGCAGGGCCGCTACCTGACATCAAACTGCCGAAGGCCCCCTGCCCTTTCAGCATCTCCTTATATCCTTCCAGTTCCGGATGTTTTTCAAAGGTGACCTCCTCCAGCACGTTGCACAGCCCCCGGGATATTCCCTCCAGGTCTCCTTTTTTTATGCTGTCTATTACGGCCCGGGTATCGGGTCTTTTCCTGATATAATCGACCTTCAACCTGCTGTACACCTCTCTGGTGGACACCGTATAGGGGGGCTTGATCAGGACCAGGTTGGCCTTCGGTACGGGAGGGAGGGGGGTGAGCTCTTCCCCCTTTCCCCGGGCAAGGGCCGTACCTCCCATCACGCAAAACGGCACATCAGCTCCCAGCCTTTCTCCCAACCGCATGAGTTCCTGAGTGCTCAGGCCTAAATCAAAAAGCTCGTTCATGCCTTTTAAAACTGCCGCCGCATCGGCACTTCCTCCGGCGAGCCCCGCAGCCACCGGAATTTCCTTAAAGATTTTTATTTCAACCCCCGCATCCAGGTCAAATTCGTCTATAATGAGTTTGGCGGCTTTGAAGGCCAGATTCTCCTCGCCGTTAGGGATGGCATCCGAATTGCTCGCTATCCTTATATCCTTCTGGGGCAGAAGGGAAATTGTCAGCCGGTCCTTCAAGGAGATTTCCTGCATTATCATTTCCACCTGGTGGTAACCGTCGGGCCTCTTGTAGAGCACATCCAAGGTCAGATTTATCTTGGCCTTTGCCTCCAGTTCAACGGTGTGCAAATCCTCTCCCCCACTTTTGCAAAAACTCTATTATATATTTCAGGAAAAAAAAACAAAATCCTGCTCTTTCTAAAAAAAAATCACACTATGCCTGCCACAGCCGGACTTTCTGCGCGGCCTTTTAGGGCTTCTTTTATGGCTTTTAAGGCGGACTCGTAATTTTCGTAAAAGATGACCACCAGGTCGCCTTCCCTGGCGTTTTCGATGGCGAAAGCTATGGCCTCGTCCTCTTTTAAAATAACATCAATCTGGTCTTTTTTCAATCCAGCTTTCAAGGCCCCCTCAAGGAGCAGAGATGCCACCTCGCCGCGCTTCCGCCCCCGCAGGTCCTCATCTTCTTTTATTATCAAACGCTGAAAGCCCCGGCCCGCCACCTGTCCCAGCATAACTATGGCCTCGTCCATCCGGTCCCCGGGGCTCGCTATGACCCCGATCATGCGGGCCGGGTTCATAGCCTTGGCGGTGGCTATGACCGCTTCCAGGGCCGCTGGATTGTGGCCGTAGTCGAGGATGATCCTCACTTGTCCGCCGTCTATAACATTCAGGCGCCCGGGATTGTTGCTTTCGTCGCATTTAAAAGCCATGAGGGCTTTCTTTATAGTATCAGGTGGCACTTCCAGGGCCCAACCGGCGGCAACCGCCGCCAGGGCGTTCTGGACGTTGTGCTTCGCCTTGCCGCCCACCGTGGCCGGTATGTCGGCCACCTTCATCAGGGGGACCGTTTCCCTTTCGGAGTGAAGGACGATGAAACCGTCCTTTACGTAGACTCCCCTTCCCCCTTCGCCCAGGTGTTTTCTGAGCACCAGATTGTCCTCCTCGAGGCTGAAAAAGATCACGTTGCCTTTTAGCCTCTTTCTCACCTCCACCGATGCGGGGTCGTCGGCATTGAGCACCGCGTAACCTTCCGGTTTTACCTGCTCTGCCACCAGGGACTTTACAAATACCAGGTCTTCCAGGGTATGAACTCCGTCCTGCCCCAGATGGTCGCCGGTTATGTTGGTGATAATGCCCACGTCCGCTTTTTCGTACGCGAGTCCGCCGCGTATCAGGCCGCCTCTCGCGATTTCCAGGACCGCTGCCTGGACTGATGGGTCCAGAAGCACCGTCCTGGCGCTCTCCGGCCCGCTGCAGTCGCCCTTCTTTATGCAATTTTCTCCGATGTATATTCCGTCGGTGCAGGTCATGCCCACTTTTAAGCCCTGCTGGGCCAGAATGCCGGCTATCATCCGGACGGTGGTGGTCTTCCCGTTGCTGCCGGTGACCGCAACCAGAGGAAATTTTGGCAACGGCCCCGGGAAGAGCATGTCTACTATGGCCTTCGCCGCAGGCCTGGGCTCCCCTTCGGAAGGATAAAGGTGCATCCGGATTCCCGGCGAGGCGTTCACTTCGATCACCGCCCCGCCGCTCTTTTCTATGGGCACCGATATATCCTCGGTAGTCACATCTATCCCGGCCACATCCAGTCCCACCATGGCCGCCGCTCTCTCGACCAAGGCTTTGTTCTCTGGGCACACCAGGTCCGTCACGTCCCGGGCCGTGCCGCCGGTGCTGAGGTTGCAGTTCTCCCTGAGAAAGACGACCTGCCCCCGATCGGGCACGGAATCCAGGGTAAGGCTTTGCTTTGACAGGACCTGCAGCACCACCAAATCAATTTTTATCTGGGTGAGGGGTTTCTCGTGCCCTTCGCCCCTCCTGGGGTCCCGGTTGGCCTTCTCGATCAGTTCCCTCACTGTATGGACGCCGTCTCCCACCACGTGGGCCGGTATCCTCTCAGCTGCACAGACGAATTTCCCGCCCACTACCAGCAGTCGGTAATGCCTGCCCTGGATGTATTTTTCCACCAGCACTCGGGGCCTGTACTCGGACGCTATGCGGAAGGCCTCCCTCACCTCCTTTTCGTCCTTCAAATTCAGGTTCACGCCCTGGCCCTGATTGCCGTCCACGGGTTTGACCACCACCGGGTAGCCGATTGCTTCGGCGGCCTTCACCGCTTCGTCCTCGGTGCGTGCCGGAAGCCCTTCCGGAACGGGAATGCCCGCCAGCGAGAGCATCTTTTTGGTCAGGATCTTATCGCAGGCTACGTCCACCGCCACCGCGCTGGTCCGGTCGGTGAGGGTGGCCTCCACCCTCCTTTGGAAGGCGCCGTATCCCAGGACGAGGAGGCTTCCGTCGCCGATCCTGTTCACCGGGATGCCGCGCTCTCTGGCTTCCTTTTCTATGGCCGAGGTGCTCGGCCCCAATTCCATCCTCGCCGAGTAGCCTTCTATCCTCGAAAGCTCTGCCTTCAGATCCACATCCCTTCCGGCTATCAGGTCTTCCACCAGCTGCACGGCCAGTTTCCCCGCCTCCAGGGCCGCATATTTTTTCTCGTAGCGGTACACTATGCTGTAAACGGTCCCTTCCCACCGCCGGGCCTTGCCGAATTTCACGTCCTGGCCCAGGAGGTTTAAAAGTTCCAGGGCCACGTGCTCTATGACGTGGGGAAGGTACGTCCCTTCCTCCAGCCTTATCAGAAAACCGCCGGGCCTGTCGAAACAGCAGTGGTGCTGGGAAAGGCCGGGCAGCTTTTCAAGAAGCCTCTCTTTAAATCCTTTGAGGTCTCTGGTGGAAACGTCGTCCAGATTTTCTACGTCTAACAGCATCCTCACTACCGGTCTAGGGCTGTAAATATTGGGCCCTTCCAAGGCCCGTATGTCCGCTATCTTCATTCATTTTCCTCCTCGCTAAAACTTACAGCCAACTCTCTAAATATACTATCCATTTCTCCAAGGTATATTCATGAGGGGTTTCCGCGCCTTCATGTCAAATCCCAATCCGGGAGACAGCACGTGGATCACGGCCTCGCACATCGCAAGGGGTTCGCCGGGCTTCAGTTCCGACACGTTCGTGTAGCTTACCCGGCTCCCATCCAGCACGGTCACCGTATTAGAACCCGTGACCCGAAATTTTCCGTCGGGGCGGACCACTATGGCCGTGTCTTCATCGATGCCCACTCCCAGAATGTAAGGGTTTTGTGCCACCGCCAGCAAAAGCCGGGATAATCTCCCCCTCTGGGCGAAGTGCTGGTCGATCACCACCTCTTCCAGCAGCCCCAGGCCCGGAGCCATGCTGACGGTGTTCCCCTTCGGGGCCTCATCCCCCGCTCCTCCTATTATCATGGTATCGCTCATGGCCGCAGCCCCGGCACTGGTTCCCGCAATGATCACCCCCTGCCGGTAGGCCTTCTCCAGAGCCCGGTGGGCCCTGGTGCCGCCGATAATGCTGGTGATGCGAAGCTGGTCTCCCCCCGTAAAGAAGATCCCGGTAGATGCCGCGATGCGCTCTGCCACCGCATCTTTGTTGGCATCTCTCCTGCTTTTTATGTCGAGGGCTTCCACCCGCCCGACTCCCATACTGGAAAATATTTCTACGTACATTTCTCCCGCTTCTTCGGGGTCCTTGGAGGCCACCGTAATCACCGTGACTTTAGCCCGATCACCCCCCGAAATTTTAACAAACTCTTTGAGTATTTTTTTGTCTCGCTGCCGGTCTTCGGCCCCTCCTATGATCATCAAATATCCCCTGACTTTTTCCCCCAAAAAAATCACCTCAGGGTTATTTTTCCCTGAAAAACACAATAATAAAATTCCCGCAAAAATGCGGGAATCATCAATACATTCTCCTCGGGATTATCAGCCTCTGGCCGGGATATATCAGGTCCGGATTTTGAATGTTGTTGGCTTTTATCAGGGCGTCCAGGGTGACGTTGTAGCGCTTCGCTATCATCCAGAGAGTGTCGCCCTTTTGCACCACGTAAATGGTCATGTAAGGCCGATCTTCGTATCCTCCCTTGTGTTCTCCCTTTCCCTTCTTTTCCTCGGGCTTTTCTTCCTCGGCCGCTTCCTCCACATCTAAGACCACGTCCAGCTGCACCATCCGGGTGACCTTGGCCACCAGTTTCAGCACGACCCTCACTTCGTACCTGCGGGCATCGTTGGGGTCCACTTTGGAAGATACATGCTCAACTTCGACTTCGAAGTCCACCATCATGTCTTCCCTGGCGCCGGGTATTTCCACAAAAATGGTAAAGGGCGTCTCGTGTTCCACGAAATGGACCGGCTGCTGGGGCGAGCAGTACGGCGCTTCGGCCACGTAGAGGGTTTCCAATTTAAGGATTCCCTCCACTACCACCTTATCGTCGATGATGCGGGCTTCCGTGACTTTGGCTTTAGCTTCCGTCTTAAAGACCTGCTGGATGGGCGGCTTTTCCAGGGGGACTTTGAAGGCTTCCTTGACGATTATCTGGTTTTCGCCCTCGCCGATGACTTTGTCGACCTTTATTCTGGTCTTCTTCACATCCAGGCCCTTCGATGGGCTGAAAAGGTCTTCCACGACATCTATGGTCTTGGGCTCCAGCACTTTCGCCCTTATGTCCAGGACCGCTTCCACCGCGATGCTTCTCTCGTCCTTTTTCCGGGCCCTTATGTGCTCCACGTTCACCTTTACCGTTTTGGACATGTCCTTCCTGCAATCCGGAACCTCCACGAATTCGGTAAAGGGTATTTCGGCCTCCATGAAGTGCACCGGCTGCTGGGGCATGCCCTTGCCTACATCGCCCACGTAGAGGATGTTAAGTTCCAGCACGCCTTCTATCACGACTTTGTGATCGAGGAGCTTGGTCTCGGTGGTCCTGACCTTGCCTTCCACCTTCAAAATCTCCAGGATGTCCGGCTTCTTGGGCGGGACTTCCACCTCGCCCTTTACTATCTTTTGGGCCCTACCTTCGCCTACCACGTGATCCACCCGGATGCTTTCTTTCAGGACCTGGAGGTCCGCCGGCCCTGTGGCGTCGACCACTATTTCCAGCTGCACCCTCTTCGTCACTTTGACGAAGAATTCCACAATAATCCTGACTTCGATTTCGCGGGGCCTTGCGTCCTTGTGGGAAAACTGCACGTGTTCAACCCGGGCCTTGACCCTTACGTCCATGTTCTTCCTGGCGCCAGGGATTTTTACGAACGCGCTGAAATCCACGGTCCCTTCTACGAAGTGAACCGGCTGGGATTCGGCGGAGACCTTGCCCACGTAAAGGGCAGCCACGTCTACGGCGCCTTCAATTACCACCTTGTCGTCTATCACATTTATCTCCAGGTTTTCCGTATTGACCTTTGCTTCGACGGACAGCACCCGCTCTATGTCGGGCTTGCCGTAAGGGAGAACTATCGAACCTTCGACCACCGTTTGGACCTTATCTTCTCCGACCACCTGGTCTACCTTGACCAGTTCCTTATCCAATCTGACCCCCATAGATTCCCCTCCCTTTCGCAAAAATGGGCTAATACTTCTAAATAATATATATGTAAATCAGGGGGAATTTGTTCCTCCGCGGCGCCGCCCTTGAAAAATAAAAAAACCCGCAACTTTGTGCGGGTTAAATAGAGCAAAAATACTCACAATATCCACATGTTATCCACAGGAAATACACACCTGTTGAAAACTTAATTGGTCCCTATGAAGAGCTGGGTGAACATCTTCCCGTACGGCCCACCGTCGACTATTCCTATGCCTATGCGGTTGTAATTGGGGCTCAGGATGTTGGCGCGGTGGCCCGGGCTGTTCATCAGACCTTCGTGGGCCCTCTGCACGGTGGGAGCTCCGGCTATATTTTCTCCTGCGTATCTGTAAGTTATGCCCTCCGACTTCATCATTTCAAAGGGCGTCCCGTAAACCGGAGATGTATGGTCAAAATAGTTGTTCTTTATCATGTCAGCGCTCTTCTTCCTCGCCAGATCCACCAGCCTCATATCGACTTCCAGGGGCTTCAAGCCCGCTTTGGCCCTTTCGGAGTTTACCAAATCCAGCATCTGTTTTTCGTCAGCCGTCAGGCCCTGGGCTGGTGCCGGGGGAGTATTTTCGCTCGGCTTGCTGTTTTCGCCTGGCTTATTCTGTTCATTCTGACCGGTCTGCCCGGTTTGAGGATTTTGCTTCAAGAGCTTGGAAAGATCCAAAGCAATGCTGTACCTGCAGTTGGACATGCTTTCCAGGGGAATGCGATAGGTCCTGGTGGTGCCGTTGTAAGTGACCTTGACGTTGACCCACCCGTAGGCGAAGGCGATACCCGGCAGCACTGTGAGAATGGCAACCAGGGTCAGCAACGTCAGGCCTTTCAGGAACTTTTTCATTATCTCGCCTCCCATATTGGATTTGTCATCTATTATATCTTTTCGCACTCCCCGGGACAAACCGGCGATATCCCCGTTAAAAAAGAACAGGGGGGAACGTCCTTCCCCTCCCTTGCCTAAAGTCGCCTCATTGCCGGATTCCCGTCCCATGGGTTTTATGTCCTCGAGTGGCATATTTTAAAAAGTGACCTTCAGGAGCTTCATCACCAGCGATATGGGATTTATCAGAGTCGCCACCTCCGAGCCTGCAAACAGGAGGCCCACTGCCTCCATCCTGTCATTTACCACGAGGGAGCCGCTGTCTCCGGGTTGGGCCATCGGGCCTGCCAGTATTTGCTCGTGGAAGGTCACTTCCTCCCCGGGGCTCATCATGACCCTTATCCTCACGTGCAGGGCTTTGACTTCGCTCTTGGATACACCGCTGGTGCGGCCGCTCTTTATCAAGGGCATCCCTATCCTCGGCTCTGCTACACCCTTTATCTCGCCCAGCTCCATGATCTCGGCCCTGATGTAATCAGGGTTGACCGGTTTTGCCACCGCCGCATCCACCAGATTGTAGGCGGAGTTCTTTTTAAAGAATGCCACCCGGTAGTCGGGCCTCATAAACCTCAGAAAAAAATTGAGGAAACTCTCCCCACGCTTTGCCACGGGACACTGGCTGGGAGACAGATTTCTTTCAACGGGGACAAACCGGTAAAGATGGGCTATGACGTCCCCATCCCCGCCGCCATCGTAGGGTCCCGGCTGCAGTATGGGGTCTCCGATGGCGGCCCGGCCGTCCCTGCCGTTCGTTGCGTTGGCCATCACATGGTTGTTGGACAATATCAAGAGGTCGCCCGTTACCTCGTCCTTCACCACCGCGCCGAAAGTTCCCGCCGTGACCTTGTAATGCCCTATGCTCATGCCCGGCATCGCTGGCCTCAGTTTCTGCGTCCTGGCCTCGAGGAACCTCACTTCCCCCACTTCTATCACATCGGTCATCACGTCTTCCAGCTTTTTGGGCAAAATCTGACTTCTGGAAAGCTCCCTTTCGGGTTTTTTCTCTTTTACCAGGATTATTATGGCAGGCTCGTTGGTGATTCTGCCGCCGATTATCTTGTACCCGAGGCCGGTCCCCACCACGTTCTCCATCGAAAGAAGCTTTCTTTCGTGGCGCCTGAGTATTCTTTCAGCCCTTAACACAAAGACCCCCCTCCGCTGAAGGCAAGTTTAGTACATAATTATTCAGCGAAGGGAGGTTTTGCTTTAAAACAAAAAAATAGTCCTTTGCAGGACTAATTGGCACTCTTTTCCTTTGGGCAGGGCATAAGCTGGACCGTTTCGGTAAGTATGTCCGAGTAGGTGTACGAAACGCGCCGCACAGAATCGGGCGTCTCCTCAACTCTCACCACGAAGATGCTGGGATACACCTTTTCCAGTATGCCCTCCTGTTCGAAAATTTTCTTTCGCCCCCGATTGGCTTTAATTCTGACTCTCTTGCCCACATACGGTTCGATACTTTTCTTTATTTTGAGGAGAGTGTTCTCGGTGGCCATAAACCTCACCTCACAGAAAAAACAAAATACATTTTAAATTATATCATTAATTCCCCGAGATGTCAAATATTATATTATTTTAACAGCCCCTTATATATTTGTCAACTACTTCATTCCCAAAAAAATAGGCCTATTGTCATAAATGGCCGTGATAATAGGCTTTTATACCGGATAATATAGCGTTTGCTGCCTTTTCCCTAAAATTTCTGTCGGAAAGCAACCTTTCTTCTTCCGGGTTGCTGAGACAGGCCACGTTAATCAGCACCGAAGGGACCCGGGTCTCCCTCAGGAGATAGAGGTCCGCTTCCTTCACTCCCAAATCGGCAAGGCCGAGGGACGAAATCAGTTCCCTGTGAATGCAAAGACAAAGCCGTCTGCCCTTTTCGTCTTCCGGCAGATAGAAGGATTCCGTCCCGCCCTGCCTTTCATCGTCCCAAAAATTCTGGTGGATGATGACGGCGATCTCCGCATTGCTTTCGTTTATCACCTGGGCCCTTTCCGAAAGGCTCTTGTACTCGTTCTTGCTTCTGGTCATCACCACCTGGGCCCCTTCTTTTTTGAGCAGAGCTTCGAGGCTCCTGGCTATCTCCAGGTTAACGTACCCCTCCGACAGCCCCATGGGCCCGCAGTGGTTGGCTTCCCCTCCTCTCCCCGGGTCGATGGCTATTTTCCTTCCTGCCAGCGGCTTTTCCGAAGTGGGCCTTTCCAGTTCTACCAGTTCCACCCCGGTAAAGTAGAATTTCAAAATTTCATCCAGAGGAAATCCCAGGAGTGCCATGGTGCGCGCCCCGTGCTGGCACATGCCCGTGCACCCGCCGCAGGCCCGGTGGTACACCGCCTCGATGGGCTTGCCGTTGTAAGTGAGGATTAAACCCGCCGTGTTCTCCACTGCCTTTTTTATCCTGCCGGCATACTCCTCAAACCTAGAACCCCAGAGCCTCTTCCGCCCTTCCTCATCCAAGAAACCCTGACAGTGGTCCGGGTCGGTGCATATTTTAAAGCCCGGGTACCTGCGGCAGCCGCTGCCGCCGAAGGCCTTCATCTTCCTCACCGCTATGGTCCTCGAACATACCGCCTGGGCTTTCAATGCCTCTAGGGGGAACTCCGCCGGCATCGCATAGGCGACGGCGCCTTCCACGTACTCTTCCATGTCGAGCAAAATCTCTTTTTTCCTCTCCACATCGAAAACTTTGACCTTTACGTGTAGTTCTTCCCCTTCCACGACCACACCACCTCATCATTCGTAGGGAGAGCGGGGAAGGCCCTGCCGCAGCTTGCCCCTCGTCTTGACCCCACCTATGCCCTTGATGCCCGTTATGGTGGCGTCTATCACATCCTTCACCGAGACCACCTGGTCGAAAGGCGTATAGGCCACTTTTTCGATAACGAAGACGGGATCGAGGGCGTGGATGAATACCCGGTGGGGAGAACTGGCAAAATTGGCCCCGGCCTTTATGAGTTCTTCGTAGTGGGATTGGCAGGCCCCGGCGAATATCACCAGGTCGTCGAGGGAAGGTTTGACTTTCCTGGCCTCCTTGACGGCTTCTATGAAATACTTTGAATTCCTGTAGGCGTTCACGTTTTTAAAATCGGTCCTGTTTTTCAAAAGGCCGTCGTGTCCTGTTATGACCAGAATATCGGGGTTGTACTCCATCACCAATTCCCTTATCTTTTTGGGATGGTCCTTTTCGGCCAGGTTCACGCCGTAGGCCTCTATTTCCAATTGCTTGTAGGTAGAAAGGCAAAATTCTAAATAGTCCTGATCACCGTCTATGTGCAGCACTCGGCCGGATATATAAAAAAAATCGTTTTCTTCCGAATTCCTCCTTAACCGGCTGATCTCCAGTTCCCTCCGGTAAAAGATACGCTCCATGCACTCGTTGGCCTTCTTGATGTAATCCTTCCTGTACTCGCGCACCTCCGCCGGAGAGGGGTGAACGAGGTCTTCAACAGGGGCATCGGCGATAATCCTCACGTTCAAACCCTTCAATACGGCGATCTTTTTGTCTTCCCTTATCTCGATCACCTTGAAGAACACGTCCTTCCCGTAAGAAATCCTGGCCACCACATCTCCAACCTTTACCATTCCGGCTTCCACCTCTTTCCTCCTGCCCCCTATGAAATCTTTGAACTGCTAATACATAATATGTTAGCAGGAACAGCCGTGTTAACGACGGAGGTGAATTGGTTGAACATCGCAGTTGTGCCTGCTAAGGACGAAGAAGGAAGGATTTCTAAAGTTCTGGAAACCTTATCGAAGACAGCGGTGGATCGAATCCTGGTAGTTTTAAACGGCAGCAGCGACGGAACCTTAGAGGAAATCAGTAAAAAAAATATCCCCAACGTGGATTTGCTGGTATTCGATGAACCGCTGGGGTACGACATTCCGAGAGCGGTCGGCGCCCTCTACGCCCTGAAAATCGACGCCGACTGCGTGATTTTCACCGACGGCGACATGACGGGGGACCTGAAGCCGGTTATAGACAAACTCATCGAATCCATACTTTTGAAGAAAGCGGACCTGGCCATGACCTTGTGCATTCCCAACGGCATCCGGCAGAACAAAATAGCAAAAGAACTTTATTCCTTCCGGAAACTTTTCAACAGGCGCCTCGGAATTTACGAAAAAGTCAGCGTGGCTATCCCCTCCCACGGCCCCTGCGCCGTCTCCAAAGATCTAATTAAACTGGCGGATATAAGGGATTTCGCGGTCCCCCCTGTAATATCGGCTTTCGCCGTAAAAAATTCACTGCTCATCGAAGCCCCCGTGACCATCCGGAGCAGTGAATTGGGTTCAAAAGAGCGGGGATTTTTTCACGCAAGAAAAATCGCCGATACGATTATCGGCGATATAATCGAAGCTATGAATTATTTCGAGGGAAAACCGAGGTCCCGCACCTTTGATTCAAAAGAATATCAGGGTTTCAACCCTTTGAGGCGTTTTGACCTTCTCGAAAACTTCATGAAAACTTTTATTTAGTGTACTTGTCCGCCACCTTTGTGGCCCCGAAGGCTTGAGGCTTTATCTTCACCTCGTAGCCGCTGCTCATCACCCAGCCCACCACTTCGCGGATGAGCTCCCTCGTGTCACCGTTTTGGCCGATGTCCACGTGGATCTCCACGTGGAGATTCCGGCAGCGGGTTTTCGAAAGTTCCTTCTCCAGGGCATTCACGACTTCCAGGGAAAAGGAAGTCTCCGTATATACTTTGTGCCGCAGGCTTTTTACCTGCGACATAAATTTTTTTCGGTAATAGTACCTGGCCCCTTTCCCCACTCGGTGAACTATTATGGCCGTTACGAAGCAGACCGTATCCCGGGCCTGGGAATCGGTGCCGATTATCAATTTGTAAGCGGCATTTGGTTCCTCTTCTACGAAGGCGATGATGTCTTCCACCACTTGTTTTAACGTCAGTTTTCCTCTAGTAGGGCTTACGAAGTACACGTCGATCACGTCCTTTAAAATTCGGATATGTATAAAGCCCCACTTCAAATCACAGCATTTTCGCAATCTCTCTCGATAATGCCGCAAACTCTTCTATTCTTAACGTCTCGGCCCGGCGATTCTCGTCTATTCCAGCCTTTTTCAGAGCTTCCCTTATTCCATCGGAAGGCAGGGAAAGCCGGCTGGCCAGGGAATTCTTTACCGTCTTTCTCCTTTCGCCGAAGGCGGCCTCCACGACTCTGAAAAACACCTTTTCATCTTCCACGTCGACGGCAGGATTTTCTCTTAATTTCAGCCTGACTACAGCCGATTCCACCTTGGGAGGCGGGAGAAAGGCCGACTTTGATACGCGGCATACCAAATCCACCTCGGCGTAGAGCTGCACCGCGACGGAAAGGATGCCGAAATCCCTGGTTCCGGGGCTTGCCGATAAGCGCTCGGCCACTTCTTTCTGTACCATAATAACCGCCATTTCTATAAAATGGCGGTTCTCCACTATTTTCATGATAATGGGACTGGTTATATAGTAAGGGAGGTTGGCCACCACTTTGAATTTGCCGTCAAAATATTCTTTTGCAATTTGCTCTAAATTTAATTTTAACACATCTTCGTTTATTAAACAAATATTTTTATGCCTGGCCGCCAATTTTTCCAGGGCGGGAAGCAGGGCCGGGTCCTTTTCAACGGCCACCACTTTCCCGGCCCGGCTGGCGAGCTTCAACGTCAGAACGCCCAGGCCCGGCCCTATTTCAAGGACCCCATCGTCCTCTTTCAGTTCCGCAGCCTCCAGCATGGAGTAAAGCGGACTTTCGTCTATGAGGAAATGCTGGCCCAGACGCTTGCTGGGCCGAATTCCGAATTCCCTCATGATTGCTTTAACGTTCAAGCCTGTTCCCCGTCCTCACCTTCAAAATGCCTGAGCCTGAATTCCACTCCGAGTTCTTCGGCTATCCTGCGGCATTTTTCCACGTCCACTCCCGGCACGTCCACCACCGTGAGTACTACCCGGGGCACGTGGTTTTTGCACTTTCTCGCAAACTCCAGCATCGAATAAAAGGCGTCTTCTCCGTAATCGGAATTGCAGATCTCCTGGTACTTCTGGGCGTTTTCGGCATTGAGGCTAATTGAAACCACATCTATGAGCCCCTTGAAATAGGGCGTTATGTCCTCCCCGTTTATTAAATTGCCCAAGCCGTTGGTATTTATCCTGATGGGCACGCTGGGATAATTCTTCTTTATGTGGCGGGCCACATCCAGCACCACCTGAAGGCGCATCAGCGGCTCTCCGAAGCCACAAAACACTACTTCCTTATACCCCGTAGGGTCCCCCACGGCTTCGATGATCTCCTTGGTAGTGGGTTCCTTCTCCAGCCAGAGGTTGTATCCGTCTACGCCATCGGCATAATTCCTTATGCAAAAGGAGCAGTGGTTGGGGCATCGATTTGTGATGTTGAGGTACAGGGAATCTCCCAAGGTATAAGCAATCATTCTTGTTACACCGTCCATTATTTTATATTATATAAACGCTGTTATTTTAACACAAAAGCTAAAATTTGAAAATACATTATACACCTCATATTAACATTCGAGGCCGAAAAGTTCTATTGCGTTGTTTCTGGTGATTTCTGCCACTTCCTCCTCGGAAATCCCCCAAATACCTGCGAGGCTGCGAACCACGTAAACGAGACGGGTAGGGTCGTTTCTCCTGCCCCGGAAGGGCTCCGGCGAAAGGTAGGGGCAGTCGGTTTCCACCAGCACCCTTTCCTTAGGCAGTCCTTTAGCCACTTTTCTCAGGTCTTCCGCCTTTTTAAAAGTCAGCATACCCCCGAAGGAAAAATAAAAGCCTAAGTCCAAAAAATCCCGAGCTTCATTTAAAGTCCCGGTATAGCAGTGCAAGAGACCTTTTTTGACTCCCGACTTCTTTAAGATTTCCAGGACATCGCTCAGGGCCTCCCGGCAGTGAACCACCACCGGCAGGCCCAGATCCTTTGCCAGCAAGAGCTGCTTTTCGAATACTTCTTTCTGCACTTCCCGGGGAGAAAAATCGTAGTGATAGTCTAGCCCGATCTCACCTATGGCTACCACTTTCGGATCTCTGGCCAGTTCCGTGAGTTCGCCGATATAGCCGGGGTGCGCCTTCTTCGCCTCGTGGGGATGAACCCCCACGCAGGCGTATACGAAATCCCAATTTCGGGCAAGTTCCAGAGAAAACCGGCTGCTTTCGAGGTCCGAACCGGCGTTGACGACAATTATTCCCGCCTTTTGGATTTGCCTCAGAAGCTCGCTTCTGTCGCCGTCGAAGGCCTCATCGTCCAGGTGGGCGTGAGCATCCACGAGCACCGGTACAGGATTCATTTCACCTTAGCCCCCGATTCGATGTCACCGTCCACGGTGACCAGGACCAGCTTCCCTTCGGTGGAAGCCGCCAGCAGCATCCCCTGGGACTCCACGCCCCGCAGCCGGGCCGGCTTCAGGTTGGCCACCACCACTATCTTTTTCCCCACCAGCTGTTCGGGAGCATAGTACTTGGCAATGCCCGCCACTATCTGGCGCGTCTCCTCTCCTATCCTCACCTTGAGCTTCAGCAGTTTGTCTGCCCCTTCGATGCGGGACGCCTCGAGGACTTCCGCCACCCTCAGGTCTATCTTGGCAAATTCGTCGATGGTTATGATGTTTTGCTCCACTTTGGGTTTTTCCTCCTCGGTCTTTGCTTTTTCGGTTTTGACTTCTACGGGGCCTTCGATCCTCGGGAAAATTATCTTTTTGTCGCCGGTTTTTAATCCCGCCGGGAGCACCCCGAAGCGCTTTACGCTATCCCAGGTAGTGAGGCTCTCATCCCTGATGCCCAGCTGCTCTCTTATTTTCGCCGGAACGCCGGGCATGGCCGCCTCGATGTGAACCGATATGATCCGGAGCGCTTCGGCCAGATTGTAAAGGACCGTCCCAAGGCGATCCTTTTTCCCCGGGTCTTTGGCCAGGGCCCATGGAGCCGTCTCGTCGATGTACTTGTTGGCCCTGCCTATGAATCTCCACACGGCTTTCAGCGCTTCGGAGATCTCCATGCGCCTGACTTTTGCCTCCACCTCATCGGGGAGTTTTTCCGCTTCCGCGATGAGCTCGTGGTCCGGTCCCTCGGCTGGCCCGGGAGATGGTATGTATCCGCCGAAGAATTTTTCGATCATAGTCACCGTGCGCGAAAGGAGGTTCCCCAGGTCGTTGGCCAGGTCAGAATTGTACCTTTCCACGAGAGCCGCCTCACCCACCGAGCCGTCCGCGCCGTAGGGCAGGTCCCTGAGAAGGTAGTACCTCACCACGTCGGGGCTGTACTTGTCCGCAAGGGCAAACGGGTCCACCACGTTCCCCAGGCTCTTCGACATCTTCCTGCCGTCGGGGCCGAGCAAAAAGCCTCCCACGTTCAGGCGGCGGTATATGGGTAATCCAGCGGATTTCAGCATGGTGGGCCAGAACACGGCGTGGGGCTTCAGTATGTCCTTGCCTATGAGGTGCCAGGCGTGCTCCCAGTAACGATGGTACTTGTCCCCGTCGGGATAGCCCAGGGCGGAAACGTAGTTTAAAAGCGCATCGAACCAGACGTAGGTCACGTGCTCCTCATCCCAGGGCAGCGGAATCCCCCAGGGGACTCGGCTCCTGGGCCGGGATATGGAAAGGTCCCCTATGGGCTCGGACAGCATGGAGAGCACTTCGTTCCTGTAGCCCTCGGGGAGGATGAAATCCGGGTTTTTCTCGATGTAGTCCTTCAGCCAGAGCCGGTACTTCTCCATCCGGAAGAAGTAGTTGCCTTCCTTCCTCCTCTCGGGCACGGTGCCGTGGTCCGGGCACTTGCCGTCCACCAGCTCCTTTTCGGTCAGGAAGCGTTCGCATCCCACGCAGTAAAGGCCTTCGTATTCGCCGTAATATATATCCCCCGCATCGCGCACTTTCTGGAGGATATACTGCACCAGCTTCTTGTGCCTCGGCTCCGTAGTCCTGATGAAATCGTCGTACTTTATGTTCAGTTTTTCCCAGGCCTGCTTGAAGCGGGCGCTCACCTTGTCCACAAAAGCCTGCGGCTCTTCTCCGTTCGCTCTGGCCGCCTGGGCTATCTTCTCGCCGTGTTCGTCGGTACCCGTGAGGAAATAGGTGTCGTAACCGGCGATGCGGTGCCAGCGCGCGAGGAAATCGGCCACTATGGTGGTGTAGGCATGTCCTATATGGGGCTCGGCGTTGACGTAGTAAATGGGGGTCGTCACGTAAAATACTTTCTTCACACCATTCCCTCCCTGATTTTTTCTCTTCCAGCAAAAAAGCCCGCCCCCGGAAAGGGGCGGGCACGTACCCGCGGTACCACCCTAATTCGCCATACAGGCCTCTTGGCTTTAACGGGCCTTCCCGTCACCGCCTACTTCAGTTCAGCGGCGCAAGCTCGGGGACCATGTTCGGCAGGGCTTTCGGTGCCGGCTTCCACCTGCCCCGGCTCTCTGGAACCTCGTCCCTGCTTACTCTTCCCGTCATAGCCTTTTTTATTTGCATTTTATGATACCACGGCCGGAATATATTGTCAAGTTCACCGGTAGTACACGGTTCCGAAAGGCGTTTCCTCCTTCTGGACTTTCCCGCTTCTCACCAGGTCTTCCAGGCTGTCCTTCAAAGTCCTCACTTCCATCTTCAAATCCGGCGCCTCAGCATCCAGGGCCTGAACCACTTTCAGGAGATTGGTATCGTATATGGGCAGGTGCTTTTCCAGCAGGTCCAGCAGCCTGTCCTGGGCTTTTCGCCTGTAATCCTTTATTTCGTCGAAGGGGTTCAAAGTGTGGGGACTCCTGGTGTACGGAAACCTCACCCTGATGGCCACCGTCCTCCCGAAGAGCGGCGATGACACGAAGGCGTCGCCGGAAGGAAGGTAGGGAAGCCTTTTGGCCTCTTCCGGGCCTATGTCTGTCTCCTCCGAAATAGTAGCTATGTCGTGGCCCCTTACGGTCCTGAAGATTATCTTGGTGTTAAGCTGAGCCGTCACCGTCTCGTCGAGGAGCGTCGGCCTTTGAGTTGCAAGCACCAGAAATACGCCGTATTTTCTGCCCTCCTGGGCAATCTCGGTGATTATTCCCTTGCTGGGAGCATCGTAGCCTTTGGGGGCGAAATTGTGGGCTTCGTCGGTGGCTATCACGAAAGGCGGAAAATATTCGCCGGCAGCTTCTCCCCGGAGCTCGCCGTCCTTGTAGTCCCTCCGGCACCGGTAGAGGTTGGCGAGAAGGTAGGTGGAAAACACCTGGAGCAGCCATATAGGGCCCTGGATTACCGCCAGCTTCCCCTGCAGGAGGGCCTCCTTTATCGGCTTTATGTTGTGGTTGAAGAGCCCCGAAGCCTGCAGCCTCCTCAGTCTCCAGGCTATGCCCTGCACCGACACCAGCGGTATATTGGGGTATTCCTCCAGGAGTTCCTTCATTTTTTTGTATTTTTCCCTCTCTTCCGGCTCCAGATCCTGCTGCAGGGCCTTTTCTATCCGAATCCTTCCCAGTTCCAGAGCCTCGGCCAGAAGTTCCAGCCGCGAACTAAAGCTCAAGAAGCTATCCCCCCGACGATGGAGGATCTCCACGGCGCTGCTCATGGCTTCTGTCAGCGGTTTTACCGCCGAGAGCAGGTCCAGAAGGTCCCTCTTCCCCAGGGCGAGGAACTCGACACCCACGTCTTCGCCGATCTGAAACTTTTTAAAGGACTCCCTGAAATCCGGCGCGTCCTCCAGACCTTCCTCCCTCGTCGAAAAGTCCATCTCGTAGTGGGGGTCCAGCATGATCGCCGGTATCCCTTTGAGCATCAGTTCTTCCATTATGACCCGGAGGCCGTAGGATTTGCCCGAACCGGAGCCGCCGAAGATGCCTATGTGGGGGTACTGCTGGAAGGACTTCAAATCCAGTAAAAACGGGACATTTTTAGTCTTTTTCTTCTCTCCCCGGGAATATACGTAAAAGAGCCCTTTCAGATCTTCGTCCATGGTCTCGGCCGTCTCTTCGGTGTGTTTTATCTCCCCAAGGGCCAGGCCGTCTTCGGTGGTGGACCTCACCAGAAGTTCTCTCACTTCCGAAAACTCCGGAAGATGCGCTTTTGCCCCCGTAGCTACCGGGAAGCTGGCCTCGTTCCTGAGTTTTACCCGGGCTATATTTATCTCGTCGTCGCTGATGGAATAACCCAGGCGCTCCAGGGATTCGATCACCCGGGAGTCCACGAAGTCGTGGTTTATGGAAAGCGGGATGAAGCGGTTGTAAGAATTGGCCTCCACCACTTCGCCTATGAGAGGCCCCTGGTTGGGATCATCTATCACCAGAATCTCGTTTATCCGGAATTTCCTCTCCCGGGAAGCCACAAAAACTTCCTGGGGAGTAGTAAGGCCCACGACCTGCATGACCTAATTCCCCTTTCTTTAGAGACTTCGCTTTGCCCTCTTGGGAGTCAGAAATTCGGAATAATCTTCTCCCAAGTACGTCTTTAAAAGCCCCTCTAAAAGAGCATCGCTCAATTTTACTTTCTTGTCAACCAGGTCCAGCCAGAGAGGTATCCCCCGGCTGTCCCGGGGCGTGAGGGTGAAAATCAGGCTTTCGACGAGTTCCGCATATTCGCACTGCTCCTCCAGCAGGTCGATGCCGATCGGCTTGGGGTCGGCGGAGGTCCTCATGAATACGGTCCGAAATCCTTCCTTGAGTCCCGTCGGCACAATTTCCAGCCCCTCCCCCTCGTCCAGGGCCCCGAAGAGCAGTTCCCAATCGCTGGCTTCTTTCATGGTCTCCGGCAGGGACTCTCTCAGGGCGGAGCTTATTATCTTTGTAGTAATGCCCTCGACCACTCCCACCAGCAAAATACCCCGGTCGATGGCGGATTTTTTGAGTTCCTCCCAGAGGCTTTTAGCCTCAATCTTCAGCCGTACCAGGGAACCATCTATCAGGAGGACTGCCGGCTTTAATTTTTCCGCGGCCTCTAAAGCAGCCATCGCCTCCAGCGTGGCAAGGCTGGATTTTACCCGCTCGATGTATTCGGCTTCATCCATGCTCTCCCCCATAAAAAGGGGGCATAAAACCGCGGTACGGTATATTTCCTCTTTCGCAGCCGTGCTCATGGCCAGAGCCTGCTGCACGGTTATGACGTAGGGGAAGGTGCCGGCGGTGTTGTTGGTAGACCCGTCCACCCCGGCTATGCCCCCCTTTTCGGAAAAGGGCGCCAGTTCATCGTTCGTCATCTTTCGACTTCTATGAAATCGGCCAACGCCATTTTTTTCTATCAGATCTCTGAGCCGTTCCTTGCCGGGCCGGTCCTTTAACCTGTTTTTCAAAGCCGCTGCTGCGATGGAAAATTCCGTTTTCAGGGTCTCGTTCAACCTTTCCAAATCGGCCACTCCTTTCTAGAATATGTTGACTTTTATTGGCAACTTTGGTATTATCTATTAGGAAAATTATTGTCGAAAAAAGTAAAAATAGGGGGCATTTTTTTATGAAATCGACGGGGGTCGTCAGAAAAGTCGATGAATTAGGCCGGGTGGTCATACCCATTGAGTTGAGGCGGACACTAGATATAAACGAAAAGGACGCCCTGGAAATTTACGTGGACAGCGACCGGATCATACTGAAGAAATACCAGCCCGGCTGCATATTTTGCGGCAGCGCTGAAAACATCATCACCTACAAGGGAAAAAACATCTGCGCGGACTGCGCTTCCGCATTGAAAAAGGTGAAAAAAAATTAAAGAAGAGACTCGGGTCTCTTCTTTTTTTATGCTTTTAAAGTTATGGTACAAAAAATTTAAACAATTGTCAAGAATTTCCGAAAGCCTCGTTCTCCTCCCGCAATTCCGCCGACCTCCGGGCGGCCCTTTGGACCGCCTGCACTACGGCGTCCGCGAAACCCATCCTTTCGAGGACTTCCAACCCGGCCATGGTGGTGCCGCCGGGCGAGGTGACCTTTTTTCTTAAAGCTGCCGGTTCTTCCCCGGTCTTAAGCACCATTTTGGCCGCACCGAATACCGTCTGCACGGCAAGCTCATGGGACAGTTGTGCGGGAAGGCCCGCTTTTACTCCGGCTTCGGTCAGGGCTTCCATCATGAGGTACACGTAGGCGGGGCCGCTGCCGGAAAGGGCGGTCACCGCATCGAGCCACTTCTCCTCCACCACGTACACCTTGCCCACCGAGGAAAAAATCCGCAAGGCCGTATCCAGTTCCTTTTCTCCCGCGTACCGGCCCGCCGCTATGGCTGTAGCCGATTCTCCCACCTGGCATGACGTGTTGGGCATGGCCCTCACGACTTTTATCTTCCTGGAGCTGAACCGTTCCAGGAAGGAAGTGCTGATTCCCGCCGCCACCGAAAGGAGGAGCTGATCTTCCCTCAACTCCTCTCCGATCCTTTTCATCAATTCTCCGATGTCCTTGGGCTTTGCGAGCAGCATCAAAACCGAACTTTCCCCTACAAGCTCGGAATAATCTCTGGTGACCCTCACGCCGTACGTATCCTTGATGTATTTCAACCTCTGGTCGTTTTGCCGGTTGGTCACAATGACATCTTCGGGCCGGACCGAACCGGTGCTGATGAGTCCCTTGAGCAGAGCTTCGGCCATGGAGCCCGCTCCCAAAAAGCCGATTCTCTCCATCAAGCCACCTCCCAAAAGTGACAAGTGAACAGGTTTGTAGTATAATTACAAAAAATTACACTTAACTCAAAGGGGGAAAAAGATGGACAGGCAGAAAGCTCTTGAAATCCTGCGCCAGTACCTTCACACCGAAAACCTCGTGAAGCACAGCTTTGCCGTGGAAGCGGTGATGAGGGCTCTGGCCCTGAGACTCGAACCCGACAGGGTGGAAGAGTGGGGCATTGCGGGCCTTCTGCACGACCTCGACGCGGACCTGGTGGACTACAGGAACTACCCCGAGCTCCACGGGCCCAAAGCCGTAGAAATACTGAGGGAGTTAAACTTCGGGACCGAAGACATGTACCACGCCATTCTCGCCCACAACCCGGCTAATGGAACCAGAATAGAGAACAAGTTCGACCGGGCGCTGTACGCTGCCGACCCCATCACCGGCTTCATAACGGCGGTGGCCCTGGTCTATCCCGACAAAAAGCTCGCCAGCGTTAAGGTAAAATCCATATTAAAGAGGATGAAGGAAGCGCGCTTCGCCGCAGGGGCGGACAGGAACGCCATGCGCTCCATAGAACTGCTGGGCATCCCCTTCGAAGACTTCGCCGAACTTTCTCTCAAAGCCATGACCGAGATAGCCAGGGCTTTAGGTTTTTAAAGCCCATTTTTGGCCGGATGGGGCCGGGCAGGAAAATCCCCCTTTGAAAATTA
>QGUT01000188.1 GCA_003242255.1 Bacillota bacterium | reverse complement strand
CCCTCGTCTCGAGTATTTCAGTTATCACTCCATCCTCTATCAACAAGCCGCCTCCCTCAATTTCCCGGAAGGGGGTCAGCAACTTTCCGTTTTTAATGAGCAATTTCACCGACATCACCTCCCATCGCCAAATCCGAGGCGGAATCTTTGTCCAGGTACAGCACGGCGTTGGGGTGCCTCCTCAAAATGGAGGCAGGACATACTTCTGACACCGGGCCCTCAACTGCCGCTTTCACCGAGGCGGCCTTGTTTTTGCCCGGCACGATGCAGAAGATAAACTTCGCCGCAATTATCGCCGGCACCGTCATAGTAAGGGCGTATTTGGGCACATCTTCCAGCTTGCTGAAGCAACCATCGTGAACCTGCTGCATCCGGCATTTCATGTCGAGATCCACTTTTTTCACAATCAATCTGTCATTAAAATCGGCCACATGCGGGTCGTTGAAAGCAATGTGCCCGTTTTCGCCTATGCCTATGCAGGCTATATCTATCGGGTTATCTTTTAATAGCTTGCCATAGCGCTCGCATTCCGCCTGTATGTCTTCCGCGTTGCCGTTTAAGTAGTTTACAGATTTAAAAGGCACTTTGGAAAAGATCCTGTCGTACAAATATCGGCTAAATTTCTGAGGTGCGTCCTCCGGAAGGCCGATGTATTCATCCAGGTGGAAGGCGTTTATCCTCTGCCACTCTATGCCCGGGATTTTCGTCAGTTCCTCCAGAAATTCGTTCTGAGACGGCGCCGCGGCAAAGACCATGTTTACCTCATCCTTTTGGGATAGAAGTTCCTTTATCTTAGAGGCGGTATCCGCAGCGGCGGCGCGACCCAATTCCTGGCGGCTATCGTATATATTGACAAGCAGGTTTTCCGATTTAAAAGTGGCGATTTTACTCATATCCCATGCCTCCAATTTTTCATGGAATATACTTCATCACTCAGGTTCATAGGCCCAGCGATGATTCCCAAAAGCCTACTAACCATATCTTTAATTTTTTTAGGTTTTATCTTCTCGAGTATCCGCTAGCTCAAATTGTCGTATCTATTTCTTTACCCATTTGATTATACTAAGTGCTATAGTAATCGTTTACTATTCTAGTGTGCACCATATATGAATGAAAATTTAAATATTTCCATGATAAACTCAAGATTTTGTCTGATTTACGGCTTCCATGAATTTTTTATTTACGTTTCTATCTTAGGTGTTTAATTCTCCCAAAATATTTTCTTTCGTATTCTTTATTCGCTTCATCGCCTCCCGGCATGTTGGCACTTACCCAGACTGGGGGTTTTACGCCTTTTTTCAACAACTGGTTTACAGTTTCCACCACTAACAGGTTCAAGGTAAAAGTATTTACTAAAGTCGAAGTCGGCGCAACTTTTTGGTCAAAATTGTCGAACTTAATAACTGCGTCGCCCAACGGTAAATGAGAATCTATAAAAATGTCTACAATCTCGTAAAGATTCTTACCGCTCGGATGCCTAGATGGATGGTCCTTGGGCACCATCTTAGCAAAACTCGTGGACGTGATCCCTATTGTGATTAATCCCATTTTCTTTGCTTCCATTGCCACATCAATAGTCATAGCGTTTATACCGTAGGCATTGACAATTATTATAGGATCTCCCGGCGTAAAATCGTAGTTTTTCATCACAGCTATACCGTAACCTGGAGTCCTCTCCATTATGTTCGAGTGTTTCGCCCCATTGCTCAACGAAATCCCCGCATCCAATAAAGGATTAATAGGCACCAAGCCGCCAGCCCTCCAAAAGAGTTCTTCTGCCCCCATATTGGAATGTCCACCGGTGCCCACTACGTGGATTAACCTATCCTCCATTATGGCTTTTGCCATTACTTCAGCTGCTTTCTCAATGGACTCCTTCTCATCATTCAGAATGGATTTGAACAATTCATTCACTATATTGTAGTACTCCACTTTTTTATCCATAAAAACATACCTCCCTAATAATTAATCTTCCTATAATCGCCCCACTCGAGTTCAGCCTCTTAAAGAACTAATGAGCCGGGGCAACATAAACATTGCTGACAAAATTGCAAACACCGGAAGAGCCGAATAGCACCACCCCTGGGAAATTAAAATAGAAGGGAAAAGGAGAGCCTTTCTGGTTACAGTAGTTTGTATTCCTGTCTTAAACAGCATTAAAAAGAACACAATGCTTAGGATATTAAGGGCAATGCTCAATTTCTTTTGGATTTCTTCAGGCATTTTGTTCACTAAAAAATCCATAACTAAATGTTCCTTTCGATAAACCGCTACCGCCATAGCCAAGAAAATCATCCAAACCACGCAAATTACAGTCACATCGGAAACCCATAAAAACGAATGATTAAAAAAGGTCCTGCTGCATATCTCCAACATGTTAATAACAAAGATCACTATAAAGAACATAGTAACCACAATTTCAAGAAAATCGGCCAATCTGTCGAATACATTCTTCATCCTATCACGCTCCAAATACCAAATTCGGCAGATATGTAACCAACCCGGGGAATAGCGTAATCAAAGCCTGTACTATTAATAATACGAAGACGAAAGGAAGACTCGCTTTTGACAGACGTTCAAATGAAACGCCGGAAATTTTCGTTAATAAGAACAAAAGTGCTCCCACTGGTGGCGTGATTAAACCTATCATAAGGTTACAAATCATCAATGTTCCAAAATGTATGGGATCTATACCCATATTTGTCGCAATAGGAATAAGCAGCGGTCCAAATATGAGCATTGCCGGGGTTGCATCCATGATCATACCCAACACTAGGAACAGTAAGTTGGACAGTAACAGAAACATCAGTGGAGTTACATGGTATTTATCTATCAACTGGACAATCTGAGTTCCCAGTTGCTCAACTGCTATCATGTAAGAAAATATTCCAGCCACTGCAAAGAGAGCCATAATGGAAGCAGAAAGCATGGCGGTATTTTTAAATGCCTGAAAACAATTTTTCCACGTTATTTTTTTATAAACAAAGATGCCCACAAATAATACGTATGCTGTAGCAAGAATGGCAATTTCTGTGACTGTTGCCATTCCTGTAAACACGCCTACAAAAATAATGACTGGCGCTAACAG
>QGUT01000187.1 GCA_003242255.1 Bacillota bacterium | reverse complement strand
TTTGGATGCCACCAGGTCTTCTTCCACGTCGTTTCCGACCATGAGGCATTCCTCGGGCTCAAGGCCGGTAATGTCTAAAATCTCTTCATAGTATTCCAGGCGGGGCTTGGCGAAATGCATGTTCTCGTAAGTGGTGATGAGCTTGAAGTTAAAGTTGTCGGCGTCTATCCAGCGGAGCCTTTCCCGAATGGCTGTTTCAGGGAAGATGGGGTTAGTTGCTAAAACGAGCTCGAAGCCCAGACTTTCGGCTTCCATCAGAATTCTGCGAGATATAGGTTTCCGCCTCATCACTTTTTTAAGTTCGGGGAATTTGTTCTTGTAAAAATCGTCGATTTTGGCGAGCACCCAGTCCTTTTCGCCTTCAAAGCCCGCGAAAAAATTCTCCCAGAAGACTTCTTTGTTGGTCTTTTTGGGGTCCGTGCTATTAATCATGGCGTAGGTTGAATCCCAGAGCTTCTTTAAAAAAAGGTCCGGAGGCATTATGGCTTCCATTTCCCGGGAGAGCAATTTCATATAATTTTCTATGAATTCGTCGGTGTCTATGGGCAGCAGAGTGCCGTCCAGATCAAAAAATATCGCCTTCATGAAATCATCACCCTGGACTTTGCAAAAACTTAAATTGAAGACAACCACAAATTATATTATACTATTTCAAAGGAGGAAAGTCGATGAAAGTGTGGGCCGATTTGCACACCCACACCCGCTACAGCCATGGGCGAGGAACGGTCAGGGAAAACGTGGAAGCGGCGATTAAAAAAGGCCTGAAAGCGGTGGGAATATCCGAACACGGCCCTGCCAATATAGGTATCGGAGCGGCCCTGGACGACTTTAAAAGAATAAAAGAAGAAATATATAACTTGCGTGAAGAGTACAGGGAAATAAAAATACTTTTCGGCTGCGAGGCCAATATAATAAGCGTGGATGGGAAACTCGACCTGCCCGAAAAATTGCTGGAAGAACTGGATTACGTCATGGTAGGACTTCACCCGATGGTGTGGGGTTCTACTTTGAGAGATTTCTTCCATATTTTTTTAGGGAATTTTGCTTTAAAGAGGATAGCCCGGTTAGGGCCTAAAGTGATGGAGCAGAATACCCGGGCTTTGGTAAATGCCATTAAAAATTACAGGATAGATGTGATCACCCATCCGGGCCTTCACGTGCCCATAGATACGGCTGCGCTGGCAGAGGCTGCGGCATCCCGCGGCACCGCTTTAGAGATAAACGCCGGCCACGGCTATATGACGATAGAATACGTGAGGATCGCTAAGAGCTTAGGGGCCAAATTTGCCATCGGTAGCGACGCCCACAGTCCCGAGAAGGTGGGGGAACTCAAAAGAGGTATAGAAATCGCGGTCAAAGGGGGCCTTACGGAAGAAGATGTGATAAACGCTGGCAGAAACTGGGAGGGGAGCTTATGGAGGAGGATATGAGATTTGTAATTATAACCGGGCTTTCAGGAGCGGGGAGAACTCTGGCCCTTCGAATTTTCGAAGACCACGGATATTTTTGCGTGGACAACCTGCCACCGGCCTTAATTCCAAAATTTGCGGAACTCTGCCGCCAGACCAGAAAAAACAAGATAGCTCTCGTCATGGACATTAGAGGGGGAGATTTTTTTGACCATCTTTTCGAGAGCTTAAAAGGTTTAAAAAACATGGGTTACTCGTATCAGATCCTGTTCCTGGACGCTTCTGATGAAGTTCTGATAAAGCGCTACAAGGAAAGTCGCCGCCGCCACCCTCTGGCCCTGGAAAAGAGGATAATAGACGGGATAAATCTGGAGAGAAAAAAGCTGGAGCCGCTGAAGGCTACTGCCAACGTGATAATCGACACTTCCTTTAAAACCCCGGCCCAGCTAAAAGATGAGATAGTGAGGAGATTTATCAAGGCGGAGAAGGAAGAAGGCCTTTTGATCAACCTGGTCTCCTTCGGCTTTAAGCAGGGTTTGCCCCTGGATGCGGACCTGGTTTTCGACGTGAGGTTTTTGCCCAACCCCTTCTACGTGGAGAGCCTCAGGATGCTCACTGGAAACGATTCCAAAGTTCGGGAATACGTGATGAACTGCCCCGAAAGCCGGAAGTTTTTAGAAAAGCTCACGGACTTATTGGAGTTCCTCATCCCCTGTTATATCCGGGAAGGGAAATCTCAACTGGTGATCGCCGTGGGCTGCACCGGAGGAAAGCACCGGTCGGTGACTATAGTCAACGAATTGGCGAGTCTTCTCAGGGAAAAAGGTCATAAAGTAATAGTAGAGCACAGAGATGAAAAAAGTGGCGGGGTGTGAAAAATATGAGTTATAAAATCGTCGCCATAGGAGGGGGAACAGGTCTCCCCAATCTGCTGAGGGGGCTGAAGCGGTACACCCATGACATCACGGCGATAGTGACCGTTGCTGACGACGGAGGAAGTTCGGGGATTTTGAGGGACGAATTAAAGATCCTGCCGCCGGGGGATATAAGGAACTGCCTGCTGGCCCTGGCCAATACGGAACCCCTCATGGAAAGACTTTTCCAGTACCGGTTCAGCGCGGGTTCGCTCAAAGGCCACAGCTTCGGCAACCTGTTTCTGGCGGCAATGACGGAAATCCTAGGGGATTTTGAGCTGGCGATAAAAGAATCGAGCAAAGTGCTGGCTGTGAACGGCCAGGTTTTGCCTTCCACCCTCACAGATCTGGTGCTGGCGGCCGAATTTGAGGATGGGACCGTGGTGGAGGGAGAATCCCGGATACCGAAGATGGGGCGGAGGATAAAAAAAATAAAGATCGTTCCGGAGGATGCAAAACCCCTGCCGGAAGCTCTGGAAGCCATAGAAAGGGCGGATGCCATAATCATAGGCCCCGGCAGCCTTTATACCAGCATCCTGCCGAACCTGCTCATAAAGGACCTGGCCGAGGCCATAAGGAATTCAAAGGCAAAAAAGATTTTTGTGGTCAACGTGATGACGCAACCCGGCGAAACTGACGGATATACTGCCTTCGACCACGTGAAGGCCATAATGGACCACGCGGGAGAAAACTTGATCGAATACGTATTGATAAACACCGAGAAGATCCCCGAGCATCTCCTTTCAAAATACCTGGCGGACGGAGCTTGCCCC
>QGUT01000038.1 GCA_003242255.1 Bacillota bacterium | reverse complement strand
ATTACAGATGATTCTTCGATTCCGGTCTCTCTCTCAAGATTTTCTGCCAGCTTTTTCAATCTCACGCCGGCTATAAACCGATTTTCGGGTGCTAACACTCCCCCTATGCATCCACCCCTGCACGCCTGCAGTTCGAGATAACCTATATCGGCGAGCCTTCCCAGTTCCACTTCTTCCAGAACCTCGATGCAATTTTGTATTCCATCGACGGCCAACCGGTCGCCGACACCTAGAGCCTCTTTCTCTCCTCCCGTCCGTCCCCAGATAACACCCATACTGCCGGAAGTTCCGAAAATCGAGCGATGTTCCCCTTTACCGAGATTTTTCAGCACCATTGCATAGACCTTGTTCATAGAAAGCACTCCGTCCACGTAGGACTCGCGAGTGCCCAGAGGCTGCTTTACGGCCGTCACTTTTGCGGGGCACGGACTAACGAAAAAGGCCCCAACTTCCTCATTATCCAGTCGGTACAGCTTTTTTAAGATCTCCTTAGCCCTTTTGGCAGCTATTTCTACAGGAGCTTTCACCGGCACTATATTTCTTATGAGTTCGGGGAAACGCACCCGTATCAAGCGCAAGACCGCTGGACAAGAGGAAGAAATAAAGGGCCTTATATCTCTATCTTTATTTTCTCTTATATATTCCCTTATGGCGACGGTTACTTCTTCAGCCGCCAAAGGGACTTCATAGACCTCATCAAAGCCGCAAGCTATCAAAGCGGCATTGATAGCCTCTTTAGATGTCCCTTCTTTGAACTGGGCATAAAAACTGGGAGCCGGCAAGGCGACTTTGAACTTATAGGACTTTAGCTTTACGATGTCATCGGTCACAGCAAACTTGGCCTGGTTCGGACAAATTCTTATACATTCGCCGCAGTCGATGCATTTTTCCTGCATTATTTGTGCCTTTCCGTTCCTCACTCTGATAGCTTCAGTGGGACATCCCTTTATGCAGTTGGTACACCCTTTACATTTTTTAATGTCCAGCGTCACCGAGTGATATAGATTCAATGGTGCCACCAGCTTTCTAAAAGTAAAAGCTCCCTACAAAAGAATTTTCATTTTGACTTTTGTGCCTTTTCCAACAATAGAATTAATTTCAAACTCATCGGAAAATTTCTTCATATTAGGAAGCCCCATTCCTGCCCCAAACCCCATCTCCCTGAATCGTTCCGGCGCAGTGGAAAACCCCTCCTGCATCGCCAGCTCTATATTCTCTATGCCGGGCCCCTCATCCTCGGCCGTTATTTCTATGTGAGAAGGAGTAATGTCAAATATCAACTTCCCTCTCGTGGCGTGAATGACGATGTTCATTTCCGCTTCATAGGCCACTATGGAAGATTTTCTCATAGCGAAAGGATTGACTCCTAATTGCTTCAAGACTTTCTTCGCCTGTTCCGTGGCCCTCCCGGCAGCCTCAAAATCTCCTCCCTGCACCTCATATACCAGGCGCATGCTGCCGGCCAGCTTATCTTCAACGTTTCTTTCTTCCTTACCTTTCCTGGCCAGGAAGTCTCCCTTCAGGCCCGCATCGTACAGCAAGCCGCAGCTCTCGAAAAGAGGGAATTCAGTCCTGAGAAGGGGAAGGCCGTTTTCTCTGGCCAGTTCTATCACATCGCTGGCCGGGCACTTCCCCCTGACGAAGACTATAGCAGCAAATTCGGACATACAGGCCGTCTGTATTATCTGCCGGTGCGTAAGGCCCGTCAGCAGAACTGCGTTCTTTTTCGTATCGGCCAGTATATCGCTGATGAGGTCGGCGCCGCAAGCATTAGTCACTTCAAGCTCCAATGCTTTTTCCTCACCCGTCAGAACCTCTGCCTGCAGAATCTCCTTAATCTCCTTAAGCTTCATCGAGATTCACCCAACCGGAACGTCAGGTATTCGAGTTGGGAAGCTAAATCTACCCTCCTCAGCACCACACCTTCGGGGACCGACACGTTTACCGGCGCGAAATTTATAATCCCTCTTATTCCGGACTCCACCATGTAGTCCACCACTTGCTGGGCGGAGGCCGCCGGCACCGCTACTATCCCCAATTTCACGGGGAGTTCCTGCACTTTCTCTTTCAACTCTTCCAAGGGCCTTATCTCTATTTCGCCGATTTTACTTCCTATTTTTTCAGGGTCAATGTCGAAGATGCCTACTATGTCAAAACCTCTTTCGGCAAAGCCCTTGTACATAGCGAGAGCCGCGCCGAGTCGCCCTGCTCCGATTATTATCACGGGCCAGCGCCTGTCGAGCCCGAGGATCTTCATGATGTAGTTGTAAAGTTCCCTCGGATTATAGCCCACACCCCTGGTGCCGAATTCTCCGAAATAGGCCAGATCCTTCCTCACCTGAGCAGGTGTGACCCCGGTCGCTTTTGCTATCTGCTGAGAAGAGACGGTTGAGATGCCTTTTTCTTCGGCTTCTTTTAAAAAACGAGAATAGGCAGTAAGCCTTCCTACTGTAGCTTCTGGTATCTTAAATTTCTTGAACAAACTCAACCACTCCTTGTCATCATTGTAGCACAATGTACCCATTTTTACAATATAAAAAGAGAAAAAAATCACAAGGATGTTAAATCTTTAACAATCCCCCTTGCTTTTACTGTTTCAGAGTAAAAGACTCATCGGTGATCTGAAAGTTATACGCACTCATCCCTGAGGAAACGTACACTTCTTTATCTTTCGTCACGAAAACCGCTTCGACGTCCGGCAAACTCTCAACCAATTGCATCCCCTGCTCCAATCCCAGCGAAAAGACAGTAGTAGAAAGCGCATCGGCATCCATGGAACTATCGCTTATTATCGTCACGCTCACCAGTCCGTTGTCCACCGGATATCCCGTGGACGTATCGAGGAGGTGATGGTACCTCTTGCCCCCTTCCTCGAAATACCTCTCGTACACTCCGGACGTGACCAGGGTCTTGTCGGATGCTTCGACGGTAGCAAATATATCACCCCTCAGTTCAAAGGGGTCCTGGATCCCAATCTTCCACGGCTGCCCGTTCGGCTTTTTGCCCAGCACGTACACGTTGCCGCCCAGATCCGCCACCGCGCTCTTTATGCCTCTCTCCTTCAATATCCTTATAACTTCATCGGCCGCATAACCTTTGGCTATAGCTCCGAGGTCAATCGCCATTCCAGGCCTTTTGAGCATCACGGTCTTTTGATCCTCGTCGACCAGCACATCGTTGTAATTGATGAGATTCAGCGCTTCCTCTATTTCGCTCTTTTCTGGAACGCGCGCCCTGTCGGTGCCTATTCCCCACAGATTCACCAGGGGTCCTACGGTTATATCGAACCTACCGCCGGAGAGCTCAGAAAAATAAAGTCCCCTTTTTATAACAAAAAAAGTGTCGGGACTTACCTGTACGGAATGTTCTCCCGCCGCTTCATTTATCGCAGCAACCTCGCTGTCGCTCGCCCTGGCGTTCATCTTTACGTCGATCTCTCCCAGCCTCTCAAAACAAGCGTCAATGGCTTCCGATGCCCCAGGGCCGTACGCAGAAATCTTGATAAGCGTATCCAGATAAAAACCGGTCTTCACTACAGGCTCGTCCTCTTGGCGATTACAGGAAACTACAGCAAGCATAAGTGCAAAAATGACTGTGCAAATTAAGACTTTCTTATTCATCGTCAAAAGGCGACAGTTTCTGTCGCACCCACCCCCTTTTTTCACAATTTCTTACACTATTATATCAATAAATTGACATCCTTTAAATATTCAATCAAACATTTTTTTATTATTTTCATCTCCTTTGCTCTCCTGATAAGAAAATTGTAGCGGAGCATAGCAGCTTCCAGTCGGGCAATGGCCGCATCTATTTGGCCGGTGTCGCTCTCTGCCCATTGAAAGGCCTCTTCGGCCATTTTGAGCTCCTCCTTAGCTTCTTCTATTTCCTTCAGGATGGGATGATCATATTTCTCGGGCCTAACGCCGTTACACTTTTTCGCCATAAAAAAGCCCCCTTCTATAATCCATATATATTCACCGAAGGGGGCAAAACTTCAATTTATTAATTATTAAAATTTATTTTCTCAAAATGCTCCTCACCTTGCCGATCAGGTAAAGAGAGCCGGCGCAGACCACCAGATCCTGGGGGGAAGCCATATCCAGGGCCGCATTCACGGCAGTTTCTATATCGTCTATTTCAAAGACTTTCAGATTTTCCCTCTTAGCGACTTTTTTTATGGATTCGCCCAGCTCCGCTGCAGACAGAGCCCTCGGGCTGTCCGGCCTGGTCGCAACCACCGAGTCCGCCAGGGGTATTATCTCGCTCAGCATGTCCATATAGTCTTTGTCGCCCAGAATCCCTATCAAGAGTATAATCCTCTTGCCGGGGAAGTACTTCGACAGGGCCCCTTTCAGCACCTGTATTCCCGCAATATTATGGGCGCCGTCCAGCAATACGCAGGGATTTTCCCTCATTATTTCCAGCCTCCCCGGCCACCGGGCTTCTTCGAGGCCTTTCTTCACCGCATCCATAGGTATTTCGATGCCGTAGTGCTGTAGGGCTTCCACCGCGGCTACCGCAGTGGCCGCATTGTCCAGCTGGTGGTCTCCCAGAAGCTTTATTCTCACCGCCTGGTAATCGCGCTTCGAGGTCTTGAGTTCAAAGGTCTGACCTTCTACACCCCAGCTTATTAGGCGGTAACTTACCTCGTCTTCGACTTTCACCAGGGGAGATTTCAGCTCCCTGCACGTTTTTTCGATCACCTTCATGGCTTCTTCGGACTGCGGCGCCGTCACCGTCACCCTGCCGGGCTTTATTATGCCGCACTTTTCTCCTGCAATCTCGGCAAGCGTGTCGCCCAGGTACTGCTGGTGGTCGTAACTTATGGGTGTGATTACGCTGACTAAGGGGGTTATCACGTTGGTCGCATCGTATCTACCGCCCATGCCCACTTCCAGCACCAGGTAATCTACCTTTTGCTCTTTGAAGTAGAGGAAGCCCAGGGCCGTCACCACTTCGAACTCCGTGGGCTGGCCCCAGCCCTTCCTTTCCATCTCCTCCACGGCGTTCTTCACCATTTCGGTGAGCCTTGCGACGTCCTCGTCGGGTATATTTTTCCCGTCAACCCTTATCCTCTCGTTGAAAACTTCCAGGTAAGGTGAAGTGTAAAGCCCTACCCGGTAACCCGCCGCCCTCAACATGGAATCTATCATGGCGCAGGTGGAACCTTTGCCGTTGGTGCCGGCCACGTGCACCACCCGGATTCCTTCCTGGGGATTTCCCAGCAAATCCAGCAGTTTTTCAATTTTATCAAGGCCCAGTCTTATCCCGTACTTGGTCATTCCGTGGATGAACTCCAGAGCCTCGCTGTAAGTCAGCATGAGATGCCCCCCTTTTTAATCCATATCAGCCAGAACCTGCAGCCTGGCCTCTATGCGCTTCAGCATATCGATATAGTCCCTTTCCCTTTGCCTTTCCTTTTCCACAACCTCCTTCGGAGCTTTGGCGAGGAAATTGTGGTTCGAGAGCTTTTTCCGGACCGACGCGATTTCCTTTTCCAAATCGGCCTTTTCCTTCTTAAGCCTCGCTAATTCCGCCTCTAAGTCCACCAGCCCTTCCATGGGAATGAATATCTGGGCACCCTTTATGACGCAGCTCATGGCCTTGCCCGGGGCCGGATCTCCTTCGGGGATGAAATCCGCTTCGGAGACCTTGGCCAGGGCCTTTATTATTTCAAGGTTCTGCTCCAGAAGCTCCCGGATTCTTTCATCGCCGGTCCGGATCACCGCCTTTGCCTTTTTGGACGGCGGTACGTTCATCTCCGCCCTGATGTTCCTGATGCCCCTCACCGCATCCATGATAATCTGCATATCCGCCGCATCTTCGAACTGCCAATCTGACCTGTAATCCGGCCAGGAAGACACCATTATGCTCTTTCCCTCGTGGGGCAGGTGCTGCCATATCTCTTCGGTGATAAAGGGCATGAAAGGATGCATAAGCCTCAAAATCCTCTCCAGGACCGTATGAAGCACCTGCTGAGTTCTCCTCTTTGCCTCCCCATCCTCGCCGTACAGGTCGATCTTAGCCATTTCGATGTACCAGTCGCAGAATTCGCTCCAGAAGAAGTCGTAGAGCTTCTGAGCCGCCATTCCCACTTCGAACCTTTCCAGAAAATCCGTAACTTCTTTCGTCACATCGTTGAGCCTCGACAAAATCCAGCGGTCCTTGAGGGAGAGTTTGGTGGTCTCCACCTCGCCCGGTTCGAAACCTTGAAGGTTCATCATGACGAAGCGGGAGGCATTCCATATTTTGTTGGCAAAATTCCTGCTGTGCTCCGCTTTCTCCCAGGAAAACCTTATGTCGTTGCCCGGCGTGTTACCGGTGCAGAGGGCAAAGCGGAGGGTGTCGGCGCCGTATTTTTCTATAACCTCCAGGGGATCTATGCCGTTGCCCAGAGATTTGCTCATCTTGCGACCCTGGGCGTCCCTCACGAGACCCGTTATGGCCACGTACTTAAAGGGCTCCTTTTTCATGAACTCCATGGCCATGAATATCATGCGGGCCACCCAGAAGAATATGATGTCGTAGCCGGTAACCAGGGCTGAAGTGGGATAAAAATACTTCAGGTCTTCGGTTTGGTCGGGCCAGCCCAGGGTGGAGAAAGGCCAGAGGGCGGAGCTGAACCAGGTGTCCAGCACGTCCGGGTCCTGCTCTAAAGAAGTGCTGCCGCACTTTGGACACTTCTCAGGCGTTTCCCTGGCCACAATGGTTTCACCGCAGTCCTGGCAGTACCAGGCAGGAATCCGGTGCCCCCACCATAGCTGCCTCGAGATGCACCAGTCGTGGATGTTCTCCAACCAGTTGATGTAAATCTTCGTAAACCTTTCGGGCACAAATTGCACCTTGCCCTGTTTTACCACTTCGATGGCCGGCTCAGCCAGTGGCTTCATCCGGACAAACCACTGCTTGGAGACCATGGGCTCCACCACGGTGTGGCAGCGGTAGCACTTGCCCACGCTGTGATTTAAGTCTTCTATCTTTTCCAGATAGCCCTTTTCCTTCAGTTCTTCCACTATCGCCTTCCGGCATTCGTACCTGTCCAGTCCTTCGAACCTTCCTGCGTTTTCGTTCATCCGCCCCTCCTCGTCCATGACCTTTACCATAGGGAGCTGGTGGCGCAATCCCATCTCGAAATCGTTCGGGTCGTGGGCGGGAGTGACTTTTACAGCACCGGTGCCGAATTCCATGTCCACGTAATCGTCGGCGATTATGGGAATCTCCCTTCCCACCAGGGGCAGGACGACGGTTTTCCCGATACAGGCTCTGTACCTCTCGTCCGCCGGGTTTACTGCCACAGCTGTATCGCCCAGAATGGTCTCGGGGCGGGTGGTCGCCACCGTTATGTGGCCCAAGCCGTCGCTGAAGGGATAGTTCACATAATAGAGCTTATCCTGCCTTTCCTCGTGCTCGACCTCGATGTCCGAGAGGGTTGTCTTGCAGGTGGGGCACCAGTTCACGATGTAGTCGCCCCGGTAAATGAGGCCCTTTTCGTAGAGCTTTACGAAAACCTCCCGCACGGCGCGGCTCAAGCCCTCGTCGAGGGTAAAGCGAAACCGAGACCAGTCGCAGGAAGCCCCCAGCCTCTTGAGCTGCTTCACTATGGTGTCGCCGTACTTCTCCTTCCATGCCCAAACCCTCTCGAGGAACTTCTCCCTGCCGAGGTCGTACTTGGATAGCCCCTCCTCAGCCAATTGCTCCTTCACCTTGGCTTCGGTGGCGATGCCGGCGTGGTCGGTGCCCGGCAGCCACAGGGTCGGATAACCCTGCATCCGTTTGAACCTTATCAGGATATCCTGGATAGTATTGTTCAGAGCATGCCCGATGTGGAGCTGGCCGGTCACGTTAGGGGGCGGAATGACGATGGTGAAAGGTTCCTTCTCTGGATCGATTTCGGCTCGGAATAGATTTTCTTCTTCCCAAAATTTGTACCATTTTTCTTCCACGTTTTTCGGGTCGTAAACGGAAGGTATATTGGTAAAATCCATGCTTCCTCCTCCTTTGGTATATATAAAAATTTAAGGCCTTTCGCCCTGATTTAAGGACGAAAGGCCCCTTTCGCGGTACCACCTTAATTCCCGGATTATAAAACCCGGGCTCTTGAAAATTTAACGGTAAAACCGGCTCCGGCTACTCTTTCGCCGAAGCAGCTCAGGGGCGACCTTCGAAAGCTACCCTTAAGGAGGCTTTCAGCCTTCGACCTCCCTCTCTTTATAAGGGCGGGCTTCCTACTCCTCCCCGTCAGCGCCTTTGCAATCTTAATTTTAATGTATATTTTACCTTCAGGTTATTTGTTTGTCAACTATTTCAACTTTCCCTTTCAAAATTATTCATTATTCCTTCGACCGTATTAACCGCATCCTCTGCCAAATCCACAGCTTCAGTTGCTATTTCCCTATTGTACACCTTCGCAGGAATGCTGTCCGGCAGTCCATTAGGATACCTTGTCGGAATGTAATAACCGTCTAATATAGACCATTTTTCACACTTTTCTCTTATCTTCTCATTATATTGAGCGGCTTTTTGGGCTAATACATTCACCGAATGTCCCAGGACGATTGTTTCTCCCATAGCATACAAGAGAGCTTTAATGGCTTTTTCGGCCACCTGCTGGGCTAAAAAGCACGCGATATGATAGCCACCTTGTTCGGCCAGCATCCTGGCCCACTTTAAGTCTTCTTTTGCTTGTTCCAACCATCTCTTACCTTCTTCAAACAGCACCCTCCCCTCAGCTACAGCCTTCTTGAAAAAGGGCTTTTCCTTCACAGTTTCCCATTCTTCGGGCGTATAAACCATTATATCCGCAGCTACTCTAGGAGCTATTTTCCTATAGATAAAACCTATCCGCTCGATAAAGGGCAAATCGCTCTTTAAAATAGCTATAATATCAAGATCGGTAAAAAGGTCCTCACGCCCACCGGCATAAGACCCGAAAAGCAATATTTTTTCCGCTCCGAGCTTTTTTAGTTCTGCTGTGATTCTTTCCAGTTCACTTTTCAACAGGGCTTTGTATTCTTCCTTCTCCCTTTTTATGTCCATGTACATCATTCCATATGAGATAATGGTAGGAATTATTATTATGTTTCATATTAGCATAATGGAGAATTTTTGTAAATAAGCTGCTTTTTACCGCTGTAGATGGGTACTATAACTTGCCTAACATAAAAGACTATTAAACGAAACTGTGGCACATTACAAGCGGGATTATTGGTATGCCCGCGATAATTTTAGCAGACATCTCCTTAAGAGAAGGATATAAAAAAGGAGCCGGAAAGGCTCCTTATCTATATATTTTCACTCCAATCGCCTGTACCATCAATTTAAAGATGTCTGTATTGTCTATGTGCCCTGTAAATGTATCGGCGTACGGACCATAAGCCATAACGGGAACGTCCGCACCGGTATGGGCGGTGGAAGTCCAGCCGAGCAGCGCCCGCTTGCTCACAATATCGGCGACAGTATTTACCACCGCGGACGGATTTTTATCTTTTTCCTTAAGGGCGTTTAATATTAGTTCCATTTCGTCAATCGTAATGTCTTCAATGCCAAGGTAGTTGGAGAAGACCTGCTTTATGTTGTCGGGAGTCAGTTTAGGAGCTATGACTTCTTCGATAGAATTCTTCTGCAGCTTCAGCACTTCGGGTTTGAAGTTGTACTGGCCGTAGCCGCCGATTGATAGCCCACCGGTCTCGTGGTCTGCCGTGACTATTACCAGTGTATCCTTGCGGCCTTTTGCGAAATCCAAAGCTACTTTAACTGCCTCATCGAAAGCTAGAACGTCCCTCGCCACCACGGCCCCATCGTGGATGTGGGCTGCATGGTCGATTCGGCCGCCCTCTACCATGAGGAAAAAGCCGTCCTTATCCTTGCTTAAAATCTCTATTGCCTTTTTCGTCATCTCGGCCAGGCTTGGTTCCCTACCAGAGTCTCTATCGATTTCAAAACTTAGATGACTCATTTTGAAAAGGCCCAGCAATTTGCCCTGAGTCACTTTAAGCATTTCATCCCTGCTTTTAACGACCGTATAACCCATTTTTTTAGCCTCGGATATTAGGTCCCGACCGTCTTCTCTCTTACCACCCTGTTCTTTGGGAATAAAGTACTGCATTCCGCCTCCCAGGAGCACATCCACCTTATGATTCAGCATATCCACCGCTATTTCGTTTTCGGCGTCCCTGTCAGCATTGTGAGCCGCAAACGCCGCTGGAGTCGCGTGGGTTATCCTTGTAGTCGTCACAAGGCCAGTAGCTTTGCCCTTCTTCTGGGCTATTTCTAAGATAGTCTCAACGGGCTTTTTATTAACATCGACGCTTATTGCAGAATTGTAAGTCTTTACCCCAGTGGCGATGGCTGTGGCGGCCGCCGACGAGTCGGTCACCCACTTTTCGACAGGATCGTTGGGATAAGTGGAGACGGTACCGTAATAGTTGAACCCGTCCATGGTCAGCGCGTTTCCCTTGAAGATCCTTCCTAATGTTAAATGTCCGTAACCCATACCATCTCCGATGAAAAGAATAACGTTTTTTGCCGGAGGAGCAGCTTCGGCGACTGTTATGTACGAAGTCAGGATCAGCGAAAGGAGCATTACCACAAGCAGCAGTCCCAGGCTCTTCTTAAAAAACTGCCTCATAAATATCCCTCCCCGGAAGTTTATTTGAGCTAGTACATTTTACTGCTTATCCTACGATTATATAACCAAAAAGCAATGTTAAGATAATGGATTATAATGAAATAAAGGAGAAGTATTTATCAAGCCCTTCCCCTTATCTCATAATAGTCAATTTTTTGCGCCGTCGATATCCCTTGAATAAACATATGTTAACGATAAGATAAAATGTAATAACCCCGGTAATGAAGTTACGAAAGAAATGAGCCAATAAGGCTTCGAAAAAGGCTTAAGGCTGCTTCAATAAAAATACTGAAACCATTGAGGCTGCCAATGTTAATATTCCACTTATGAAAAATAAAAGAGGAGCACCGACAGCATCTATTGTAAAAGTTGCTATTAGCATTCCAATTATTGAAGCTGCATTTTCAATTGACGAATGAACGGAAAACAAAAAAATTGGTGCAGAGGGAACAAATTTTTGAAACAAAGCTAATTAAAGTTTCATAATCCCAAAAATATCAGGCCCAATATTGTAAAGGAAGCATGCCACAGCATACCGGGAATAATACTCCTTGTTCTCAAATATAAATATCCCCAAATTAGACCAGTGGGCTGTTCTAAGCTAAAAACATCCAACAAGGCGTACCAAATACTAGAATTGTATTGAATTACCCGAGAAGGTATATGGCCCGCACTAAAAAGTATGGAAGAAATCACCAAAGCATTGAGTGAATTATTTAATACAGCTTCTAATCGCGAAAGTAAAAAACCTCTATAAAACAATTCCTCGGGCAGACCGTTTATAAATATATGAATAAAATATACAACTATAAGCAACTTATAATCAGCTTTTTTATAAAGTCCTTCATAAATACCTAATAATACACTTAATGCAATAAGCACAAAAGTGAGCTTCCAGTGCCCTCTATTAAAACCCATTCCTCTGAATTTATAGCCCATTAATACGTAAATTAATATCATCGGAATTGTTATCAATATTGTAACTATAATAGCATTCATGAGATTTCCAGATATAACTGTTGCTGTTTTATAATTCAGATTGTAAAACAAGAAAATATCGCGCATAAATTCACCAAAACTATGTACTTTACTTGCAAAAGAAGCATTCTTGACGTAATTATGTACCAAAACAGCTATTATTAAGTTATATACAAAAAATGTAAATCCGACACACAGCTCCAATTTGGGATTCTTTACCTTGACTGGAGCAGGAGAATCTTCTGTCATAATCCTGATTATTAAAGCCCAGATCAATAACAAAAGTAAATTCTTCAGGGCTACAGCAAATCCCTGAAAACCACGAATACCAAATGTTACTGCTAACCCTACGATTATGTACCCTAATAGCAACGGTGTCTCTTTTAACCTCTTATAAAAATGAAGCAATATATTTAACACTTTCCCATCTAGTAAAGAAGAAATATAATTCACAACCATCCTCCCAACTTTCTTTAATTATGCAAAAACAACCCCCTCTTAAGGTATGCCACAATATCCCGGGAATAAAAACTCCTTGTCCTCAGAAATATAAATAAACCTGTAGGTTGTCTGATGCTAAACATATTCAACAAAGCGTGCCAAAGGCTATAATTTTTTACACAATGCCAGAGCCAAACTACGACTGCGAAGTCTCAGAGTTAACACACTTGAAAAATACCTTCCTCTTCCTTGGTCCGTCGAATTCGCAGAAAAGCCCACCCTGCCAGGTGCCCAAAACGGGCCTTCCGTCTTCGATGGCCAGCAACACCGAGCTTCCCACGAGTGACGCCTTTATGTGAGCATCGGAGTTTCCTTCAATGTGCCTGTAATCACTCCTTTCCGGGATAAGCCCTTTCAAAGTGTTTATTATATCGGCTTCAGTGTAAAGTGTGTAAACACCCATGGGCTCCTGATAGGCCTGCCCCAAGGTTAAAAGCGAAACAGCCATATCAATCCGCCCTCAGGACGAACGTATTGCCGGTTTCAAAGTACTTAAGGCCCCGTGAAAAGATGATGCAACCGATGACGTTCAGGAGTATACCAAATCCCAGACTCCCCAGTATCCATAAGTAAGCCCGGTTATAAATCACCTGCACGGGGACGTAAGAGATGAAACCCGCCGGGATTACGGTGAATATTATCCATTTGGCCGCTCCTTGGAATATCCAGTTCGGGTACGTGCTGAAGGTGATCAGGGCGTTGTATAATTCAGTGCCGATACCGTCGGCGGACTTGAGGAAAAAGCCAAGTGAACCTAGGATGAGGAGAAAGCCGTGGATGATTGC
>QGUT01000186.1 GCA_003242255.1 Bacillota bacterium | reverse complement strand
TCTCCAAAATTTACATAGATATTCTTTTTATCGCATTTTATTTCTGCATGACTGAAGCTCAAGTATATGTAATAAATTTCTTTACCTTCTATTTTTGATTTAGCTACAAAAAAATCTCCTCAGACAGGCCCTTGACAAAGGGATTCGCAACTTTTATAATTATTTTGAAACTGAAAATCTACGCCTTCAAGGTGCCCCTCGTCGCGAGGGGAGAATAGGGAAGTCCGGTGAAAGTCCGGCGCGGACCCGCCACTGTAACGGGAAGCCGCCTTATAAAAAGCCACTGGGAAACCGGGAAGGCATAAGGCGGCGATGAACCGGAGCCAGGAGACCTGCCTTGAGAGGCAGAAATCCGTTGGATGATGGCAAAGTCCACGGTCTAATGATCAATTAGACTGTGGACTCTTTTATTTTACTAAAACTTTTTTCCAGGAGGTATTCATATGGTAAGTCAAAAGACAAGAGCCCTCATCCTTTGCGCCGTCTTCATAGCCCTGAGCGTCGTAGGGGCCAGCATAAAGGTGCCAAGTCCCACGGGCACCGTAGCCTTCGACTCGGCCCCGGGGTTCATAGCGGCATTGCTGCTGGGACCTTCTTACGGCGCTCTCACCGCTGCCCTGGGGCACATATTCACCAGCTGGAACACCGGCTTTCCCCTGACGCTGCCGGTCCACCTGGTAATCGCAGCTGAAATGGCCTTTTTCGCTTTCGTATTCGCCGCTCTGGGGAAGAGGAATTTGCCCCTGGCGGCAATAGTCACCAGCGCTTTAAACGGAATCGTGGCCCCGGCCAGCATGATGCTCTTTGGATTTGGCGTAGCCTTTTTCCTGTCCATGGTGCTCCCGCTGACGGTGGCGTCGGCCCTCAACGCGTTGGCGGCCACCTTCATTTACTCGGCGGTTAAAAGGGCCGGGGTGATGGACTATGCCGATAAAAAATGAGGCCCTGCCCAACCGGGACGTGGTGCTGATAAAAATTGACGGGAGCCGGTTCCTCGCCGTAGCCTGCGACTCCGCCGGAGCCATCGGCGAAAAGGAGGGCGATGTGGTGAAGGTGCCCCCTTACGTGTCCGGCAGGTTCACCTGCCGCGTGGCCCTGATGGAGATTTTAGCCGTGGGGGCAACGCCTCTAGCGTTTACGGCTGCCATTTCCTGCGAACCGTCGCCCACCGGCGAGGAGATCCTGAAGGGCATCAGGGACGAACTTTCATCCTGCGGTTTCGACGGCATTCCCTTTGCCGTGAGCACTGAGAAGAACATCCCCACATCCCAGACCGGTCTTGGCGTTACCGTAATCGGCATTGTTGAGGAAAATGAACTGCGCATGGGTAAAACCAGGCCCGGCGATGCTCTCTACTGCCTGGGCAGCCCCAAAGTGGGGAACGAAGTATACCTCGGCAATCCCGAAATCGCCGATGCCCTTTCGGTAAAGCGGCTTTCGACAATCCATGAGGTGCACGACATAATCCCCGTGGGGTCAAGGGGGATAAAGGGTGAGGCGGAACACCTCGCCAGCGTATCGGGCCTTACGGTGCGCTGGGATGACGCCTTGCCGGTGAACATCGAAAAAACAGCAGGGCCCTCTACCTGCGTCATCTTTACCGCCTCCAACGGTCTGGAATTAAAGGATTTCTCCCCGGTATTCCGCCTGGGGACCTTAGAGTGAGCTATTTCTTCTCCATTTTCTTTTCGGCTTCCTCTATGTTTTTCTCGGCGATCTGGTATTTTATCTTGATGAGGTTCGGGTCTTCGATCTCAACGGCCTCTCTCAGTTCCAGAAGAGAAAATTCCACTCTGTTCGCCATGACTTCGTCCCGGAGCAGGCCTTTGCCGACCTCCCATTCCTCCCGGGCTTTTTCGGCGGATTTCAGGGCTTCATCCCTTTGACCGTTTAAGGCCCTGTAAGCTGCGTCCCGCAGGTAATACATGGTCCTTTTGGCACTTGCAGCAGAACCCATTCCGAAAATCCTCTCGAAGGCCACTGTTCTGAGGTACAGTTCGTTGGCCGTCAGGAGGCCCCCGAACAGGTCCTGCCTGGTCAGAGTCGTAGTCACTTCGTTGAGCTTTTCGTTAAAAGCCATTATCTCATCCATCGGGGCCCCCTCCTGCAGGGCCTGCTCCCTGAAGTCGTTCCACTTGTCGTGGATGAGGAAAACCATCTCTTCGTACTTCGCCCAATCGGGCCCCTGATTCCCGCCTTGCTGAGCTCTTTCGCCCTGGGAGTCTTGAGTTCCTTCTTCTTTTTTCTTATCTTCCCCCTCCGATCCGCCGCCTTGCTTCTGTTGCTGTTGACCCTGTTCTTGGCCTGCACTCTGGCTTGCCTTTTCTGTCATGTAATCCTTTTCAAAGGCTTTTATAAGTTTGTTTACGTCTTCTTCCAGCTTTTCAAGGGAATACACCCCTTCTTTCTGCTGGCTGGAACTTTCCGGCGAAGGCCGGGCCGAACCCTTGGTGCAACCTGCCACCAGGGCCGCTGCGATAAGAAGAAATAAAAATACTCTTAAGGCTTTTGGAGGTTTCACCAGAATCACCTCTTTTCACCTTAAGAGTATTTTTTCCTTCCGGTATATTTTTTATTTATACCAGGGCGAACAGGAGAATGCCTTCCGCCGCCGTCTCGCCGTCCACCGTGGCTTTCGCCCTTCCCTTACCTACTGAACCACGTATTTTTATGAGTTCCACCTCCAGGGTCAGCACGTCTCCCGGCACCACCTGCCTCTTGAACCGCATCTCGTCTATTCCGGCGAAGAGCGCGAGCTTGCCCTTGTTTTCTTCCAGACTCAGGAGGGCGCAGGCCCCCACCTGGGCCAGGGCCTCGACGATTAGAACCCCGGGCATTACGGGCTTGCCCGGAAAATGGCCCTGGAAAAAGGGTTCGTTCACGGTCACGTTTTTGATGCCCTTCGCCCTCTTCCCGGGCTCCATCTCCAGAATCCTATCTACCAGCAGAAAGGGATACCGGTGCGGTATGATCTTCTGGATCTCTTCGGCTCCGAGCATTCGATAGACCCCCGTTTTTAAACGTACCTGGAGAGCTGGCGGTACAATTCTTCCGCAATTCCGATCCCTTTATTCTTCGACAGTTCTTCGCTCAAGGCCTCGTCGTACAGCGACTGGAATACATCGAAGGAGAAACTC
>QGUT01000185.1 GCA_003242255.1 Bacillota bacterium | reverse complement strand
GTGCCCGTGGGCAAAAGCGACGCCGACAACGTGGAGGTAAGGCGCTGGGGCGAGCCCCGGAAATTTGATTTTGCTCCAAAGCCCCACTGGGAATTGGGCGAGGCCCTGGACATACTGGATTTCGAGAGGGCTGCCAAAATCACTGGCTCCCGGTTCGTAGTGTACAAAGGGGCGGGAGCGAGACTTGAAAGAGCCATAATCAATTTCATGCTGGACCTCCATACTCAAAAGCACGGGTACAAAGAAATATTTCCTCCCTTCATTGTGAATAGGGCCAGCATGACCGGGACGGGACAGTTGCCCAAGTTTGAAGAAGAAGCCTTTAAGCTTTACAACAACACGGACTATTTCCTCATTCCCACCGCAGAAGTTCCGGTCACCAATCTTCACATGAACGAAATACTGGAAAAAGAGGACCTGCCCATATACTACGTGGCGTACAGCGGATGCTTCAGGGCTGAAGCAGGCTCTGCCGGAAGGGATACCCGGGGGATTATAAGGCAGCACCAGTTTAACAAAGTGGAGCTGGTGAAGTTTACCGAACCGGAGAATTCCATGGAAGAGCTGGAAAAATTGACGAGAGATGCGGAAGAGGTGCTGCAGATATTGGGATTGCCCTACAGGGTTGTGGTCCTGTGCACCGGAGACCTGGGCTTTTCTTCGTCGAAGACCTACGACATCGAAGTCTGGATGCCCAGCTACAACCGCTACGTGGAGATCTCGTCGTGCAGCAACTTCAAAGATTTCCAGGCCCGGAGGGCCAACATCCGCTACAGGCCCGAAAAAGGGGCGAGACCCCAGTACGTCCACACCCTCAACGGCTCGGGCCTGGCGGTGGGCAGGACTACTGCGGCAATCCTCGAAAACTTCCAGCAGCCCGACGGCTCCGTGGTCATACCCGAAGCGCTCAGGCCTTACATGGGCGGACTGGAAGTAATCAAGGCCGACTGAAAATACGCCGAAAGCGAAATAGCGCACCGAAAGGTGCGCTATTTCCTGTATATGCCGTCTACTTTTCTGGCCGGATCTCCCGCTTCTACAAAAGTTTTGCAGCAGGTTTCCATACAGGAGGAGACGGGAGTCTGGGGCGCGTTGGAGGCCTGCATGGCGTCGAAGCTGTCGGGCATTTCGTCTCCGATCTTGTCGGAAGTTACCATAATTTCCGAGGCATCGCATATATTGCCGTTTCTCCAGTAGTGGCAGTTGGATACACTGCAGTGAATTCTGGCCATCGGAATACCTCCTTTTGATTTTCTCAATTATATTTTGCTTATTTGGCCTTCAGTTATACGGGAAATTTTTTCGAAATGCTCCGTGCCAGCAGTTTTAATGTAAAAATATGGAAAAATATTAACTAAAAAAAGCGGGTTAAACCCCGCCAATTTTGCGCGATCATTACATCAGGAACAGCACGGCAAAGATGGTCGAAATGGCCATGCCGATCATTACGGGGATGAAGTTTTTCCGAGCCAGATCCAGCACGGGCACTCCTACTATTCCGGCTACAGCTACCAGGGAGCTCCACGCGATGAAGGTGCCGCCGCCGGACCAGATGGAGCCTATCTGGCCGATAGCCGCCAGGGCCGATGCGAGCGACTCGTTGCCTGCAGCCATTGCCCCCGCCAGCGTTCCTGTCATCGGCAGCCCGGAGAAACCTGATCCGTCGAGTCCAGTGATTATTCCCAGTATCAGCATGCCGAAAGCGGCCAAGAACCCTTTGGCCGGTATATAGCTGGCCAGTATCTGCCCGATGTCAAACAGATACCCCGGCGCACCTTCCCCTAGAATGTTTACCACCACTTCCGGATTGCCGAGGAAGAAAAAGCCCGCGATGGGGAGTATCTGGCCCATTACCCTGAAAGCGAAGACGAGCCCGTCGGTCAGGTGGTCCGCTATCTTGTCAAAGCCTCTGACGCCTTCCACGAGAAGCGTGGCGACGGTCATTATCAGCACGGCGGTCCCGCCCAAAAGGGCCGAAGCATCCCCGCCCCTGATGTTAAAGCGGAACATGGCGAAAACAACCGCAGCCATGGATACTATTAAGAGGACGACCAGAAAACCAGCATAATTTTGGCCTTTCTTCTCAACTGTATCAGCCTGGGCAGCCATGGTCGGCTTGGTGGAAGAAGACACCTGCTTGCCTTTCGCTTTGAAATCCTCGATCTCTTTTTTCATCATTATATAACCTATGATAATTGCTGGTATACCAGTAACCAGCGAGAGGATGGCGCCGTCACTCGTCACCATTGGGATGGGTATTCCTGCGGCTTTCCCCGAAAGGCCCGGAGCGCCCTGGATGATGAAGTCTCCCGAAAGAGCCATTCCCTGGCCCGCTAGCGCCAGGGCCATTGCGGCAACCATAGGCGGAAGTCCGGCCTCTATAGCCGCCGGCACAAGAAGAGTTCCTATCAAGGGAACCGCCGGTGTAGGCCAGAAGAAGAGAGAAATCACGTAAGTCGACAAAATCAGCACAATGTAACTAACGAATGGAGATACCATCATTCTTTTCAAAGGCGATACAAGAAGTTCATCAGCTCCGGTTACGCTCAGCGACTTCAGCATAGCCATCATAAGAGCAATTATGAGGAAAATGCCCCCAAGTTCAAACAGAGCTGTCATGTTCGCCTTGAAGACGACTACCACTGCATCCACAAAGGAACCGGTGAACAGGAGCCCTATCAAAAACGTTGAGATAATGCAGGGGACGAGCACGTTCCGCCTAAATACCATCGTGATGACTACCGCCAATGTGCCAAGGGCATATATCCAATGAGCGAGTGTCATTTAAATCCTCCCTTTTAAGTAATTTTACTCATTTTTTAATATTGAGAAATATTATCAAACATATCCACTCCCTCTTATCCAAATGTCACCCCCTCATCAGAGATGAGCAATTTCTATAATCACTATTTCGACAAAATATCCATAATTCATTCTAGTAAAAAAATTCCTTATAAACCATTTTACAAAACTATTAGTATTATATTATATAAATATGCAGATGTATACTGGTTAGCTATTATTTGTAGGTTAATTGTAAAATTAAATGCGACAGTAAAAAAAGTTGAACCATAGCGTGAAACCCGATATGATGTTGGTTGGCAAAAAATAAACTAACACATATGGAGGGTTTCAGCTATGGTTCTTACTAAAG
>QGUT01000184.1 GCA_003242255.1 Bacillota bacterium | reverse complement strand
CGTTATGCTCCGCGAAAATACGAGACTCAAAAAAGTGGACAAAAATAAAGAGCCAACGGTCACAACAGCTATGACTTTTCTGATCTCCCATATGGATTCCTGAATGTAAGCCATCGGCGACAACAGAATAAGCCCTCCCAATACGTTTCCACCTCGTTCGATCGGAAGGGCAACCATGAGCATCGATGATTGCTGTTCAGGCAAATATATTTTATCAACCACTATTTCTCCTCTGAGCACGCTTGAGAGTTTCACACCATCTATCGGAAAGTTTTTCCCGAAATAAAATCTGTTGGTATATGCCATAATCAGCCCTTTTCTATCCACCACGATAGTATAAGCATTGATAAACCTGCTGATGTCTACGAGTTCCTCCGGCGCAACTCCGCGGGTGATAAGGGCAGAAAGTTGCTGTCCTTCGTTGATCATCTCCGTTTGTTTTATTTTTATATAGAAATCTTCAAAAAAACTGGACATCACAACTCCCGAAAATACAATAGTGATCAGGGTCAATAGTGTCATATAAATCCACAATTTTATAATAATGCTATTTCTAACTTTCACTTTCCCACCTCGAATTTATAGCCCACTCCCCAGACTGTAACTATATACGTGGATGCCTTGCTCCCCCCAAGCTTCTCTCTCAGTTGTCTCACATGGGTGTCAACAGTCCTCAAGCTGCCGAAAAAGTCGTAACCCCATACTTCTTCCAGCAATTTTTCTCTTGTAAAAACCTTTTCTTTGTTTTTTGCGAGGAAATACAGAAGGTCAAATTCCTTCGGCGTGAGCGCCACTTCTTTTCCGTCGACTACGACTTTTCTCGATTCAGGATCGATCAGAAGGCCTTCGAATTCCAGTATTTGACTGGGTTCTTTGGGGCCATACCGCCGGAGCATTGCTTTTACCCTTGCTACCAGCTCCCGAGGACTAAATGGCTTTACGACGTAATCGTCGGCCCCTAACTCAAATCCGAGAATTTTATCAAATTCTTCCCCTCTTGCCGTAAGCATTATTATGGGAATATCGGACTTTTTCCTCACTTCTTTGCACACAGTCCAACCGTCTACCACCGGCAACATCAAATCCAAAATTATCAAGTTGTATTCAGTTTTCTCTATCATTTCGAGGGCTTGCTGCCCGTTTAACGCCTCATCGACCTTAAATCCTTCTTTTTCAAGATAGAGCCTCACTAAATCTATCATCTTTTTTTCATCGTCGACTACCAGTATTTTGGTTTCCGAGCCCAAGCCGCTTCCCCCTTCGTCATAAAAGGGCCAATTTTTGGCCCTCATTCACAAATTCATTATAAATTTCTACAATTAATTCGTCAATGAGTCCTCATTTCCTTCTCATTTCTCCGGTGTTTTTGTCCACGTAATAATCTCCCTTGAGGAGGAGCTCGGATACCGGAACAATTTGGTAACCTCTACCAGTCAATTCCTTCAATATAATGTCCACCGCTTCCGGCGTATTCTTGCCGTTGTTGTGAAACAATACTATGGACCCGGGCTTTACCTGATTTACCACCCGGCTGTAAATCGCACTGGCGCTCAGATCCTTCCAATCCAGGGAATCTACGTCCCACTGAATCACATAATAGCCCAGTTCTTCTGCGGTTTCAATCAAGGTATTGCTGTAATCACCAAAAGGTGGCCGAAAAAGCTTGCAATCCTGACCTGTAAGTTCTTTAATTTTATCGTGGGTGGATTTTATCTCCTCGATAATCTGCTGTTTTGAAAGGCTGCCCATCCGCGGGTGAGTGGCCGAATGATTGCCTATTTCGTGGCCCTCCTGGGCTATCAATTTCGTCATGTCCGGGTATTTGTCCATCCACATTTTTACCAGAAAGAAGGTGGTTTTCACATTATACTTCTTCAATATTTCGAGTAACCTCTCGGTTTTGTCCGCTCCCCAGGCTGCATCAAAAGAAATTGCTATTTTCTTTTCGTCGGTCTGAACCCGGTATATGGGGACCAATCTATCCGGCCCGGCCAGAACAAAAACGACATCTTTAAAAAATTCGGCATTCGCTGATAAAATAATAACTCCAATAGTGAACAGACATATTAAATAAGAAAAAATTTTATTCACTGACATCACCACCAAATTAAAGTGTCATCCATCTTATCTTTATTCCAGCATCCTATTGCTTATGACGTTAATTTTAAATTTGAAGATCAGCCCATTAAGTTCCTTTGACAAATGTCATCTCACGACATTTGTAATAAATAACTGTTTCGTTAAAGTTAGACTAAATATTTTATTCAAAACATTTTTAAAACCTATTTGCAACTTGATGCCACTTTTGACTTATAAATTGTGCAAATTTACAATAAAAACTGAAGGTGATAATATGAAGCGCCTTAACCAAACTGAATATACAAGATTATTAATAAAGATAAGCAAAATGTATTATTTCGATAATTATACCCAGCTTGAAATTTCTAAAAAACTTAAAATATCTCGCCCTGACGTATCTCGCCTACTCACCGATGCCAGGAAAAAAGGGATTGTGAATATTACTATAAGAAGTACTTCAAGAGATTTTTCCGATCTGGAAAGAGACTTAGAAAAAAAGTTTGGACTAAACGAAGTGATCGTTGTTCAATCCGACAAATCAGAAGTTGTTACAAAACAAAATTTAGGAATGGCTGCAGCAAATTATTTGGAGCGAATTATGCAAGATAATATGAAAATAGGCGTATCATGGGGAACGACAATTCAGGAGATGGTAAAATATCTAAATCCTTCTAAAGAATATAAAAACATCAGTGTATTTCAACTAACCGGTGGAGTAAGTGGAGGAGAACTCGACATACAAGCTGGTGAACTTTGCAGAAAAATTGCAGAAGTATACAAGGGTAGAGCAATTATTCTGTACGCGCCTGCATTCGTTAAAAATGAATTCATAAAGAATACTATTTTTGAATCAAATAGGGACATTATAGAAACGTTAAACGCTGCGAAAAAGTGCGATGTGGCTATTGTAGGCATTGGTGCTGCCCATAATTCAACGAATTTATTATGGAAAAACATATTTAATGAAGATTATCTAGAAGACCTAATAGCAAAGGGGGCGGTTGGCGATATATGCGGAAGGTATTTTAATATTGAAGGTAAGATTTGTTCTCCTGAAATGGATAGTAGAACAATAGGAGTC
>QGUT01000183.1 GCA_003242255.1 Bacillota bacterium | reverse complement strand
AAATTTTTTATTGAAATTTGTTATTTATTGCACTTAATTATTAGTTCAATAAAAAATGCCATCATAACTTTTATCAAGCTATGATGGCATAAAAATTTAATTTGAAACCCTCACAATTCCCTTGGTTCTCATATCCCATGCCTCCAATTTTTCAAATTTTAATAAATCAATTCCAGTACATAGACAATAGCTGGAATTGTAACCATGGAAATAAATGTGGTGACCAAAACTGCCCGGGAAGCAAACTCCGAATTTTTTTTGTATCGGTCGGCCAGAATGGCCGTAAACATCATCACCGGCATCGCAGCTTCGACGGTGACCACTTTTTTGAGGATCGTTGGAACCGGTGCAAAATATACCGCTGCTCCCGTTAGCATGGGGGAGATTATGAGCCTTATAAAGGCCGCCCAGAATACCAGCGGGTCCAGCATTCCGGCGGAAATCCGTGAATGCCCCACCGACATGCCGATGAACAGCATTGAAAGCGGAACGGTTATACTCCCTAAAGTCTTTGCCGTGGAGCTTATCACATCCGGCAAAGGGACTTTCAGCATTACCAAAAAGACGGCCAAGGCCAGCGCTAAAGAAGAGGGGTTGATTAGATTTTTTAAAAAGCGGCCCAATCCATTTTTATCGCTGTCACGGCCCCTGCAGGCCAGTTCTATTCCCAGCGTCCAGAGCACGATTCCCGAACCCAGGTCGTAGAAAAACACGAAACCTGCAGCGCTTTCACCATACACTGACGTCACGATGGGCAAACCGATAAACACCGTGTTGCAGAAGGAAACAGCCAAGTAGAATATATCTTTTTTCGACGGATTGTCCAGTTTAATTATCTTTTGAGCAGCATAGGCCGCAATGAGCGAAAGGATTGTCATGATCACTGCGAATACGGGAACAGCGAGAGACGACAATACCATCTCCCGGGTAAAATGCTCTGTCACGCTGGAAAGTATCAGGGCCGGAGATGTAATGTAGAATATAAGATTGGAAAAGGCTTTTGTATCGCTTTTTTTAAACAATCCAGCTTTTGCCGAAAAAAAGCCGATTCCAGTAAAAATGATTATCGTCAAAATCGCTTCCGCCAACCCGCTATAGTTCATCTCAGATGTTTGACTCTCCCCATATATTTTTCAAAGTATTTTTTATTTACTTCATCCCCACCGGGCATGTTGGCGCTGCGCCAGATGGGTGGGTTAATCCCCTTTTCCAGCAATTTTCTCACGGTTTCGATGACCAACAAATTTATGGTAAAACTGTTGACGAGAGTGGACGTGGGAGCTACTCTTTCTCCGAAATTCTCGAATTCGACGACAGCATCGCCCAATGGGAGGTGGCTGTCCACAAAAACATCCACTATTTCGTACAGGTTTTTGCCGCTGGGATGCCGGGCAGGGTGATCCTTCCCCACCGCATCGGCGTAGCTTCCGGAAGTGATACCTATGGTTTTCATGCCCCTCCTCTTAGCTTCCGGGGCCACATCGATGCACATCGAGTTGATTCCGTATTGGAATTCCCTCCCGGGCCTATTACGTGAATCAACTTGAGCAAAATCCGTTAGCACATCAGCCCAAATTCCACCTATAGTCGTGCAAAGGTTTCGTGAAATCTTCACTACCTTTCGTCAGAAAAGTAACCGATTACTACACAAACAAAAAATAATAAATTATGTATCGTCAATCCTCCTCGTAGAGTTTCTTTCTACCAATTTCGGTTTTAGTATTATCTCCATGTTCCTATCGCTGGAATTTTCTAAGTTACTTATGAGCATTTCGGCTGCCAGAGTCCCCATCTCGTAAGCCGATTGGTCTATTGTGGTAAGCGACGGGGTTATCATTTCCGATGTGGGAATGTTGTCAAAGCCCATGACGGAAACGTCTTTCGGCACATAAATCTTATTTTTCGTAAGCTCCTGGATGGCCCCAAAAGCAGTCATATCGTTTATGCAAAATATAGCCGTCGGCATGGGTTTCCCGGAACTTAAGAGCTTGTTTATCAGGTACTTGCCGTTTTTAAATTCGTAGATCTGGTCGTGACTTTCCTCTTCCTCTTCGGATAAAATGACGTAATCCATGTTCGGCTCAATACCGTTATCCTTCATGCACTGCATGAATCCTTCGTAAACCTTAATCCGGCTGTATCGGGTCAGGGGAGCGCTCAAAAAGGCGATTTTCCTGTGGCCGAGTTTTATGAGATATTCGGCGGCCATGTACCCTCCCGCGTAAAAGTCAAAATTTATCTTGCAACAGTCGATAGGTATGCTTTGATCAAAGGCCACTACCTTTAAGCCCTTTTGCTGGAGCTTTTTCAAATAGTCCTGGTTTTTAGTAATGGATGAGATAATCACCCCTTTTATCTGCTTCTGAAAAAGGGTTGACAGGTATTTTTTTTCATTTTCGGGTTTTCTGAGGGTATTGCACAACAGCACGTTATAGCCTTTCTTCCTGGCAACGTCCTCCACGCCAAGCAGCAAAAGGGGATAAAATTGGTTGGTAATACTCGGGATTATAATTCCTATGTCCATACTTTCATGAGTCTTGAGCTGTCTTCCCAACAAATTAGGGGTATAGTTTAATTTTTTAGCCGCTTCAAGCACCCTCTGCCTCAGTTCTGCACTTACTGGGTATCCGCTGTTGCTCAAAACCCTCGAAACTGTAGCTGTTGACGTTTTTGCGAGTTTTGCTATATCGTAAATCGTCGCATTTTTTCTTGCCATTCCTATCACCAATTGTTAATTTTTTCAGTAATCGGTTACTATATTTCCTATTTCTACATTCGAATTAAAAATCCTTCTTAAAAAAATTATTTTTTTAATATTTCGTTCCATGGAAAAATAAAACCACCTGCCCTTCGATTTTAACGAAAGCAGGTGGTTTTACCCCTTGAATGCCATTCAAGCGCTCTCCCAACTGAACTATAGCCCCCAATTTAGCCAACGCCACCAGAAAGCGGAAGTTTTAGGTCAGCTTTTTTAAGACCGCTGTTGGGTAATCACTGCGGCCGAGGTCGCATAGAGGATGGGAGTGGAAGCCTAAATCTGAACGGTATTTTGTGCATCGGTTTAATCCAAAAGGAGCAGGAAAAATTAGGGCAAAAATAGAATAAATTTATTGTGGAAATGAATCGTCAGGCAAGAATTTGATCATCATATAAATTGAACAAAACTGTGGGAGGTATGGCAATGGCGGTAAAAAATGCAA
>QGUT01000182.1 GCA_003242255.1 Bacillota bacterium | reverse complement strand
TATGCTCGAAAATCTCCACCCTTCCCTTGACAACATGATATATTCTATCAAAAGCATAGAGGTAAAAAATGGATATCTATATCATACTGTTTCTTAAAAAGTGTTGCATTTAATATTGCAATTTTCATTTCGAGGACAATATTAAAAATGTAGTTGACAAAATAACACGTTCGTATTAGAATACTTGCCAAGTAATACAAATTAAAATAACAAGTTCTTATCGAGGGTGGCGGAGGGACTGGCGCAGTGAAGCACGGCAACCTGTAACTACAAGGTGTCAAATCCAGCGGTGTCTTACACCGAAAGATGAGAAAGGATAGCCTCTTTCTTCTTTAGAAGAGGTTTTTATTTTGACCTCTGCTAGTATTAAAGAGGCTTTTTTGTTAATTAAATATTCAAATAAAATAATGATTGCCTTATACTTTTTTTATATTTTGTGAAAATGGAGGTCAACCGTGATTGAAGTACAGAATCTATCAAAATGCTTTCAAAATGGCAATGAATGTATATGGGCAATAAAGAATGTTAGTTTCCATGTAAACAGGGGAGAAATTTTTGGGATCATCGGATTGAGTGGAGCCGGAAAGTCTACCCTGATAAGGTGTTTAAACAGGTTGGAGGAGCCAACCCAGGGGAAAATTATCATTGACGGAGTAGATATAACAGCTCTTGATAAAAGAGAGCTAAGAGCAAAAAGAAAAGATATCGGGATGATATTCCAGCATTTTAATTTATTGTCGCAAAAGACTACCTATGAAAACATTGCTCTCCCGCTGGAATTAGCCGGTCTAGACAAGAAAGAGATAAATTCAAGGGTAAATGAGTTGTTGGAATATGTTGGTTTGAAAGATAAGAGGAATGCTTATCCCTCCCAGCTAAGCGGGGGGCAGAAACAACGGGTTGCAATCGCTAGGGCTTTGGCCAATAATCCTAAGATTTTGCTGAGCGATGAAGCCACGTCGGCTCTAGATCCCAAAACCACAAAATCCATTTTAGAGCTTTTAAATAGGATACGCAACGAGCTGGGTCTAACCATAGTTATGATTACCCATCAAATAGAGGTGGTTAAGGATATATGTGACAGGGTGGCAATAATGGAAAATGGCGAGATAGTAGAAATAAATACCGTTGAAGAGCTATTTAGACGGCCTAAATCTAAAACCGCCAAAGCGTTTATCAGCAGCCTGAAATCCGATGTGCAGGAGGAATTTGTAATACCGGAGGAGTTTAATGGCAGGGTTGTAAGGCTAAGCTTTTGGGGCGATAATGCAAAAAAACCTATTGTTTCGCATATGATTAAAAAGTTCAACATCGATGTAAATATTTTGTCTGGTAATATCAGTCAGTTGATGAGCACAAGTGCGGGGCATCTGATCGTTGAATTAGTGGGTGAGGATGGGGAGATACAAGCCGCGATAGATTACTTGAAGAGTCAGGATGTGGACGTGGAGGTGATGTAAGTGCTGGAATTGATCATTCCTTCCTTGCTTCAGACAGTGTATATGGTATTTTTCTCTACCGTTTTTTCTCTGCTTCTGGGGTTCCCTATGGGAGTGCTATTGGTGATAACCGAAAAAGGAGGTATCTGGGAAAAACCCACATTATACAGGATATTGGATGGTATCATAAATGTTTTGCGCTCCTTTCCATTTCTAATACTCATGGTTTTGCTTTTTCCTTTGTCTAGGTTGATAGTGGGCAAAACTATTGGAACCACTGCGACAATAGTGCCATTATCGGTTGCAGCGGCGCCTTTCGTTGCCAGGGTTATAGAGACTTCCCTGAAAGAAGTCGATAAAGGAGTAATAGAATTTGGGCAGTCTATTGGAGCAACCGTTCCCCAAATAATTTTCAAAATACTCATACCCGAGGCAATGCCGTCATTGATAATGGGGGTAACGTTAACGATAGTCAACTTAATTGGGTATTCGGCCATGGCAGGTGCTATTGGAGGAGGCGGCCTGGGGGATTTGGCCATTAGATATGGTTTATATAGATTTCAAACGGATGTAATGGTGGTTTCAGTCGTGGTAATAGTAATTTTGGTTCAAGGGGTCCAATTTTTAGGAAATAAATTGGCCTCAAGAATAAATAAAAAATAACATGATAGGGAGGGGATGAAATTGAAAAGAATACTCGTTGTGTTGATTGCAGGTTTGCTGATTCTTTCTCTTGTGGGGTGTGCCCAGAATAAAGGTAATGAAAATTTGATAAGAATTGGAGTATCGCCCGAACCCCATGCTAAAATAATAGAGCTTATAAAGGAAGATTTGGAAAAGCAGGGTATAAAAGTGGAGATAATTGAATTCACCGATTACGTTAAACCAAACCTTGCCCTTGCCGAGGGAGAATTGGATGCAAACTTTTTTCAACATGAACCTTACATGAACAAATTTAAAGAAGAGAATAACCTTGATATTGTATCCATTGGCGGGGTACATATTGAACCCATGGGGCTTTATTCTTCAAAGTACAGTTCAATTGATGAATTGAAGGACAATTGCGAGATTGCCATACCCAATGACCCCACCAATGGAGGAAGGGCACTGCTGCTTCTGCAAAAGCATGGTTTAATAAAATTAAGAGAGGGAGCCGATACGCTTGCTACTGAAAATGATATTATAGAAAACCCCAAAAATATAAAGTTTGTTCCGTTGGAAGCTGCTCAGTTGCCGAGAGTGCTAAGCGATGTAGATGGTGCCGTTATAAACGGTAATTTTGCCCTGGAAGCTGGATTGGTACCCACAAAAGATGCACTTATTTTAGAAGATAAGGATTCTCCCTATGCCAATATAGTGGCGGTGAGAGCCGGTGAAGAAAAACAGGAAAAGTTCAAAAAACTAATGGAGGCTTTGCGCAGCGAAAAAGTTAGAAAGTTTATTGAAGAAAATTATAATGGTGGTGTAATTCCTGCGTTTTAGCAGTTTTTGAGATATTTCTGTTGTTTGCTTCGAAAATTTTTCTTATCAATTCTCTGGCTTTTTCAGAGGATATTTTTCTCAGCTCATTATATGGTCTAATACTCATTGGAGGTCGGCCTCCCATCCTTGAAGTTTTTAATTATATCAAAGAGGATGGAGGCGGCTTCTACTCTTTTTATGGCTTTTTCATCTCCGATATTTTCAAACATCCATTCGATGTGGGAAATATCTTTACACCTATTCGAGATCTCCCCAAAATACCGCTTGACAATTTAGTGAAGATGGG
>QGUT01000181.1 GCA_003242255.1 Bacillota bacterium | reverse complement strand
AAAAACCGGTTTTTCAAAAATTAAAATCCTGCGATGATTTCAATTATTCGCTCCAGTTCATCCTCCGAATAAAAATCTATCTCAATCTTTCCCCGTTTTTCACTGCCTTTAATTTTGACCTTAGTGCCCAATGCTTTTTGCAACTGCTCGGTCACGTGTATCAGAGCCGGATTTATCTCTTCTTTCTTTTTTCCTGCCCCTCTTCCAGCCTTCACCGACAAAACCTTTGTCATCTCTTCCGTCTCTCTCACCGAATAGTTTTCTTCAGCTATCCTCTTCGCCAGTTTTATCCTCTCTTTTGCGTCCGGAACCGATAACAAGGCCCGGGCATGGCCCGCCGTTATTTTCCCCTGGTTTATCATCTCCTGAATTTCTTCTTCCAGGTTTAAAAGCCGTACAGTGTTGGCGATCTGCGAACGGCTCTTTCCAATTCTGGTTGCCAGTTCCTCCTGAGTCATCCCGAATTCTTCCATCAACTTCTTATAGGCCAACGCCTCTTCAAGAGGGGTCAGGTCTTCCCGCTGGAGATTTTCTATGAGGGCGATTTGCATGACTTCAGCATCGGTGAGATCCTTTACCACGGCCGGGATCTTTTTAATCCCCGCCAGTTTGGCTGCCCTCCACCTCCTCTCGCCGGCGACCAATTCGTAGCCGCCCGAAATCTTCCGCAGGATTACTGGCTGAAGGACCCCGTGTTCCTTTATAGACGAAGCCAGTTCCTTTATCTTCTCTTCATCGAAATTCTTCCTCGGCTGCCTATCGTTGGGCCTTATTTTATCTATTTCTATTTCCTGGACGTTTTTCTCATCCTTTTCTTCCAACATGGGAATGAGAGCTCCTAAACCTTTTCCAAGGCCCTTTTTAGTCAATTCCCAGCACCTCCTTGGCGAGCTCCCTGTAAACTTCCGCGCCCTTCGACCTGGAATCGTATACTATTATGGGCTTACCGTGGCTCGGCGCTTCGCTCAACCTCACATTTCTCGGAATAATCGTCCTGTATACTTTGTCCCGGAAGAATTTTTTTACTTCATCGACCACCTGAATGGAAAGGTTAGTCCTGGCGTCGAACATGGTGAGCAGCACGCCTTCCACTTCCAGCGTCTTATTCAGATGCTTTTTAACCAGAGCGATGGTGTTCATGAGCTGACCTAACCCTTCCAGAGCATAATACTCGCACTGTATGGGGACCAGTACCGTATCCGCTGCCGTCAGGGCGTTTAAGGTCAAAAGTCCCAGCGATGGGGGACAATCGATAAAAATATATTCATACTCGTCCTTTACCTCTTCCAGCGCATTTTTCAACTTGTATTCCCTAGAAATCACCATCACCAGTTCAATCTCGGCTCCCGCCAGCTGTATGTTCGAGGGAAGCAGGAAGAGGTTTTCGTAATTGGTTTTTACTATATTGTCCCTTATACTCTCTTCTCCGATCAGGACGTTGTAAATCGATTTTTCGGTGTTGTTCTTGTCCACCCCCACACCGCTCGTCGCGTTGCCCTGGGGATCTATATCTACGAGTAGCACCTTTTTACCGAAAGAAGCGATGCATGAGGCCAGGTTAACGGCAGTAGTTGTCTTCCCCACACCCCCTTTTTGATTGGCAATAGCTATGACCTTAGCCATTATATTATCACTCCCGCAACTATGACGATTACTATAACGATTATATCTTATTTTCTTTCTTTATTTCATCCTATTTTCCTTCTTTTTCATAAAAAAAGAGGTTCATTACCGTTTAGGTATCTGAACCACCAGCTCTATGTAATCCCCCCGGTCATATTCTTTATATTCGGCCTTATATCCGGTCTCCTTTATGTTGCTCACCAGCTTTTTGACGGAATTGATAAAAATCCGCACATCTTTTATAGCCACCTTTAAAGCCCTCTTGCCCTTTTTTCCTTCTTCTCGGGCCGCGATCTTCTTGAGCGTCTTTTCTACCAATTCTTCGGTCTGCCTTACGTTTAATTTCTGCTCTATTACTTTTTTCAAAACCTCCCTCTGGAGGCTCTCTTCCGGAAGCTTCAGCAACGCCCTTGCGTGCCTTTCGGTTAAATTTTCCTGGGAAATAATTTTTAATATATCTTCGGGCATCTTCAAAATCCTTATCTTGTTGGCTATAGTGGACTGGCTCTTTCCCAACCGTTCGGCCAACTGTTCCTGGGTAAGGCCATGCTCGTCGATCAACTGCCGATAACCTTCCGCTTCCTCTATGAAATTCAGGTTTTCCCTCTGCAGGTTTTCTATCAGAGCCATTATAGCCGACTCGGTCTCCCTCACATCCCGAACTATAGCAGGAATTTCCTTCAATCCTGCCTGCTGGCACGCCCTCCATCTTCTCTCCCCGGCGATCAATTCGTATTCGTTCTTCCCAATTCTCCTCACCACAATGGGCTGCAGGACGCCGTATATTTTTATCGAATCGGTAAGTTCTTTCAGGGAATCACCGTCAAAATTTTTTCTGGGCTGGTAGGGATTCGGCTTTATGGCATCCACTGGGATGTTTATTATTTCGCTCTTCCTTCCCCCCCACATAGATTACCACCGCCTCATGGTTTTTTAGTGTATTATTCTATACAACTTTTTCAAAGTCCTTCTTTTTTTGGAAGTAATTTCAACGAAGAGGTCTCTTTTCGGGCATTCCTTCCCGCCGGGGGTACTTCTCCGGTGTCTCTTTTACCTTTTCCACCAGAATTAAGCTTCTCTGGAGGCCTTCGGGCAACTCGTATTGAACCACTTCTTTTATTTTGCCGCCCAAAACTTCAACGGCATCTCTGGCCTCAACGAGTTCCTTTTCCGGTTCCCTTCCCTTCATGGCCACGAAAAGGCCTCCGATTCTCGCGAAAGGCAGGCAGTATTCGGACAGCACGTTCAGGGACGAGACCGCTCGGGCCACCACAAGGTCGTAATTTTCCCTGTACTCCGGTTTTTTCCCCAGGCTCTCGGCCCTACCGCACAGAACATAAGTTTCTTTCAATCCCAAATTTTTAATAGCGTTTTCGAGAAACTCCGCTTTTTTTCTGTTTGAATCCATCAAATACACTTTCAGGTCTTTTCGCTTTATCTTCAGCGGAATCCCCGGAAACCCGGCGCCGGTTCCGACGTCTATCACCCTGGCGCCGGGTGCAATTTCAATTTTTTTCAACAAGATCAGCGAATCGATCAGGTGCTTTATTATAAATTCGTCTTCTCCCTCTATTGAAGTGAGATTACTTT
>QGUT01000180.1 GCA_003242255.1 Bacillota bacterium | reverse complement strand
TTCCGAAATTATTTTTAGTTTTCTTTTTTTCCCCCGTTTTTCATTTCCCCGCTCTTTTACGCTGTTTATGATTATACCTGCAAAAACTACAGAAGCTAAAGCGTCCATGGTCTGGTATCCTTCGGAAAAGGCCCTTCCGAAAGGATTGACCGCATCAGATACGGTAATTCCGCCGATGGGATTCACTACTCCTATTGTTATTATTATCGCCAGCATGGCGAAGAGAAAGGGGGTCATGAGTTTACCTATATAGTCAATGACCTTGGATTCGTTTATGGTGAAATATATGTTTATCAAAAAATAGATCAGCGAAGCTGCCAGGATGTTGAAACCGGGCATAAAAGGAAGAATTCCCATTTCGTAGGTGGTGGCTCCTGTCCTCGGAATAGCTAGGAGCGGACCGATGCACAATACTATGGTGAAATATATTCCGTTGGCGAAAGCTCTTCCCGCCCTGCCGGCAAAGTTTTCAAAATTGCCCCCGTTTTGGGCCATGGCGATGATGCCTAAAAGGGGGAGCCCAATTCCCGTCAGCGTAAAGCCCAAAAGACCCCAAAACCATTTTCCGCTCAACTGGAATCCCAGGTACGGCGGAAAGATCAGATTGCCCGCTCCGAAGAACATGGAGAATAGGGCAAAGCCGATGACTGCCACGTCGTATGCTTTTTTATGCATGCTGTGAACCTCCTATTTTATCATAATGTCATTATACCATAACTTAAAGCGGTCGAATAGGAACCTGGCGTTATAAAAAAATTGCAACGCAGGGAATAGTTAAATATTGAAAATTCTTGACAGTTTTTTTTAGCTGCATTATAATAACAAAAGTATGATGAAGGGAAGCTATAAAGTAGTTGAGAAAGGATGCTTAAAGGGCTTTAGAAAGCACCTCGAAAAAACATTAAATAAAATGATGATATTGACATAGATTAGTATAAAAACATTATTTTTTCTAAAGGGGAGAAAGCTAAAATGGCCAAAAAAGAGGTAGTGCTTACTCAAGAGGGATTGAAAAAATTAGAGGAGGAGCTCCAGTACCTGAAGTCAGTAAAAAGAAAGGAAGTGGCTGACCGAATAAAGCAGGCCATTGCTTTTGGCGATCTTAGCGAGAATTCGGAGTACGATGATGCCAAAAATGAACAGGCCTTCATCGAGGGCAAAATCGCCATGCTCGAAGAAAAGCTGAGGAACGCCAAAGTCATAGATGATTCCGATATATCCACGGAAATGGTCACCTTAGGCTCGAAAGTGCTCGTAAAGGATTTAGATACCGGCGAAACCATAGAATATACAATTGTAAGTTCGGCTGAAGCTAACCCCCTCGAGTTTAAGATTTCCAACGAGTCACCGGTTGGGAAAGCGCTCATAGGGGCCAAGAAAGGCGACACGGTAGAGATAACCGTTCCTGCCGGGCTGGTAAAGTATAAAATCGAGGAGATTAAAAAGTAATAAAAGGAGGGTGGATAAATGGAAAATATGGAGCTTGAAAGTAACGAGATAATCAAAGCCAGGATACAGAAATTACAAGAACTTCGCCAGATGGGGGTAAATCCGTACGGCCAGAAATACAACCGCACTCATAATTGCCTTGAAATAAAAGAGAATTTCGAGGCGATGGAAGGCAAAAGTACTTCCGTTGCCGGACGGATAATGGCAATACGCGGCCACGGTAAAGCGGCCTTTTTTGACATACAGGACGAAAAAGGCCGCCTCCAAATTTACATAAAGATGGATCACATTGGCGAGGAAAAATACAAAATTTTTAAGAAACTGGACATAGGAGATATCGTGGGGGTAGAGGGGAAAGTATTCAAGACCCAAAAGGGAGAAGTATCGGTAATGGCCGATGACCTCACCCTTCTCGCCAAGTCCCTCCGTCCCTTGCCTGAGAAATGGCACGGGTTGAAAGACGTGGATACCAGGTACCGCCAGCGTTACCTGGACCTCATCGTGAATCCCGATGTGCGGAAGACTTTCATATTGAGGAGCAAAATAATAAAGACCATGCGGGATTACCTGGATTCCCGCGGATTTATCGAAGTGGAAACTCCAGTGCTCACGCCCATAGCAGGCGGTGCAGCGGCGAGGCCTTTTATCACCCACCACAACGCCCTGGACATAGATTTGTACATGCGTATAGCTACGGAACTTTACCTGAAAAGGCTCATAGTCGGGGGCTTTGAAAAGGTTTACGAAATAGGCAAGGATTTCAGGAATGAAGGCATATCCATAAAGCACAATCCGGAGTTCACCATGATCGAACTTTACCAGGCCTATGCCGACTACCACGATATGATGGACCTCGCCGAGGACATGATCTCCCATATCGCTAAAGAAGTTTTGGGTACCACTAAAGTCATTTACCAGGGCGAGGAGATAGATCTCACGCCGCCGTGGCAGAGGATGACCATGAAGGAAGCCGTAAAAAAATACGCCGGCGTGGATTTCGACGAAATAAAGACCGACGAGGAAGCAAGGGAAGTGGCGAAAAGGTTAGGAGTGGAAGTGAAGGACAACGACACGAAGGGCAAGGTGCTGAATGCCATTTTTGAAGAAAAAGTCGAGGAGAATTTGGTGCAGCCCACTTTCATAATGGATTATCCCATTGAGATCTCGCCCCTGGCGAAGAGAAAGGAAGACGACCCCAATTTCACCTATCGCTTCGAACTTTTTATAACCCGCCGGGAGATGGCCAACGCCTTCTCTGAGCTCAACGACCCCATCGACCAGAGGGAAAGATTCCTGCAGCAACTCAAAGAAAGGGAAGCGGGGGACGAGGAAGCCCACGCCTTCGACGAGGACTTCATCATGGCTCTCGAGTACGGAATGCCACCCACCGGCGGGCTTGGGATCGGGATAGACAGGCTGGTAATGCTCCTTACGGATTCCTATTCCATAAGGGACGTTATCCTGTTCCCCACCATGAGGCCCAAGCAATAAAATAAAGAAAAAAGGAGTAAAACCCCATAAACCAATATTAATGCATAAAAATGTCGAATAGGGGCAATAATTAAGTATTGAAATGTTAACAAAAGATGTGGTATATTACTCCTTGCGACGTCACGAGAGCAATCGACGAAAAAAGACAAAGCAGCAAGCAAAACAGCCATTGACAAAAGCAAAAAAACCTAGTAAAATAAACTAATGTGACGCGTGATCCTTGAAAACTGAACAGTGCCACGCCTGAGAGTTTCAACAGGATTGAAGGTGTGTA
>QGUT01000179.1 GCA_003242255.1 Bacillota bacterium | reverse complement strand
CTACGAAGCCGGGAAAAAATTTATCGATAGCGTAAAGCTGTTTTCGCACCTCGCCAACGTGGGAGATGCCAAGTCTTTAATCATTCACCCGGCCAGCACCACCCACCAGCAGCTGAGCCCCGAAGAACAACTGGCGGCGGGAGTCACCCCGGACATGATTAGGGTGTCGATCGGCATAGAGGATATAGAAGATATAATAAAAGACCTGGAGAGGGCCCTGGAAGCAGTTTAAAAATACACGTTGTTTTATTCCAATCTTTATGCTATAATAATGTTTGAATAAGAATCAGTGCGCCTATAGCTCAGGGGATAGAGCACCGGCCTCCGGAGCCGGGTTTTGCGGGGGTTCGAATCCTCCTAGGCGCACCATACTGTGAAAATGAAAAAATCACGGCTTCCGGTACTCCCCGGAAGCCTTGGTTTTTATTATATAGAAAATGGAGGTGTTTCGGGTGGGTTTAACTCAAGAACTTTTAAACTGGACTTACGAGCAGAGGTGCCAGAAGGCGGTGGAATCTTTAAAGAAGAACGGTTTTACCGCTGTCTACTGCAAGACGAGAAAAGAGGCCCTGGACTACATAGCCAATGAAGCCAAAGAAGCCACCACCGTAGGGATCGGCGGCTCCATGACTATGGCGGAACTCAAAGTGGCCGACATGCTGACGGAAATGGGCAAGGAGATTTTAAACCATAACGCCCCCAACCTTTCGCCGGAGGAAAGGATGGCCGTAAGGCGCCGCCAGCTCACCTGTGACCTCTTCCTCTGCAGCACCAATGCCCTCACCCTTACGGGCAGCCTCGTCAACGTGGACGGCTCCGGAAATCGGGCGGCAGCCATGTTCTTCGGCCCCCGGAAGGTCATAATCGTAGCGGGCAGGAACAAAATCGTCGGAACCGTGGAAGAAGGCTTGAAAAGGATAAAAGACTACGCCGCGCCGACCAACGCCAGGCGCCTTAACCTGCCCACTCCGTGCGCGCAAACCGGCTTTTGCATGGATTGCGATTCCCCCAACAGGATCTGCCGCATTACCACCATCCTGGAGAAAAAGCCGATGACCACCGACATCCACGTCCTGGTGGTCAACGAGGATCTGGGATTTTAGTAGCGCCTCCTGTAGCCGGTGTAGAGGTACCCGCCGTATCCCCGGCCGCCGTACCTCTGCCCGCCGGTGAATTTATACATGAGATAAGCGAAAAGCACTATAAAGGGCGTCATGAGCTGAGTCAAGGTGAAAAATCCTATGCCCCACTTCGGGTTTACGTAGTGGACGAGGAAGAGGGGGTTGTCCCTCACCGTCTCTTCCAGGAGGGCCCTTAAAATCTGATGCCACCATATAAAGGACCAGAATTGATACCCGGCAGGCAAATCTTTGGTCGAAAGATACAGGAACCTCACGAGCAGCACGAGGCCGATAAAAGAACCGACCAGCTGGGCCGGCCACCGGCCGAAAGAAAATTCGGTCATGCGCCCCAGGACTTCCTGGTTGAATATGTTGCCTATCCTCACTATTATATAGCCAAAGGAAAGCCCCAGCACGGTCAAGTCAGCTACGGTGTTGGGGTTTACGCCGTGCCTCCTGCAGTAGGGCCATCCTACCAGGAACCCCCCCAGGAGGGCGCCGTGCCAGGAAAGCCCGCCTTCCCATATTTTTACTACCTGAACGGGGTCCTTCAGGAACCACTCGGGGTAATTGGTGAGCACGAACATGAGGCGCGCACCGACGATCCCGGATACAATGACCACGATTGCCAGGTTTAGCAGAAAATCTTCGTCGAGGTTGAGCCTTTTCCCTACAGTATACATGTAATAGGAACCTACCAGAAAGGATATGGCCATGAATACACCGTACCAGTGGACGGCAATAGGGCCAATTTTAAAGGCGTAAGGACTGATTCCTTCTATGAGCATGGCTGAAATGCTTCCTCCTTTTTTTATTCCTGGCTGAGTGCAGGCTTTATTTTTTTATTTTACCACTAAAAGCACATCATTGTATATAGTTTGTGCGGCTCAGCCGCAAATAAAAAGCCGACCCGGATGGGCCGGCTTTGCATTTTCTCAGCCTATAGTGAGCTTCGCCCTTTCGAATATCTTCTATCCTCCCTTCTTCGGTCAAAATCCGGTTTTCCTCGGGATCGTAGGCGTAAAGGGCTCCGTTTACCAGCCTCGTCACCAGCTTCCCGCAGGCCGCCGGATTGCCCTTGAGGTGCGGCGCGTCCAGTATGCACCGGAACGCCTCCCGCCCCGTCCAGCCTCCTGTCCGTCCTGTCCTGCTCGGTTTTTATAGGCAGCTCACCATAAAATACCTGTCAACTTATTAGAGGATAAACGATATATATGTCGAATTATGTCATTAAGCAGGACTAGGCCGATGCCGGAAATAGTTTCAATTACAGAACGGCCAAAAACGGGGAAACACAAAAGGAAGGTCAGAAATGAACATTAAATGTCAAGATAGGAGGTGAGTAAATTATTATTCGTAAAAAAGGCGTTAAGCTTATTCTATCTCTGATGATAGTGGTGTTCGTCGCCACATTGCTGTCTATGTCCAGCTACTTTCCCGGACTTTTATCATATCTAGATGGTACTGATAGCAAGAAAAGCGACACTTCCCAATCTATAAAAGAAAACACCCCTTCCCAACCTACAGAAGAAAATGCATCTTCTCAAGAAAATATTTCCCTTCCCAATTCCGATCCTGACACCAATACCAATAATGATGTAAATATAGAACCAGACGAAACAGAATCCCAGCATAACGAATCCCCAGAAACGGAACATGTTAACCCTGAAAGCTTAAAAACGGAGAAATTGGGATGGTGGTATAAACCCAATTCACAGCATAAAACGCCGGAAATTCCATCAGAGGCTGCTGAAATGCTCGATAAATTTTCGGCCATTTACGTGGGCGACACCTCACGCAAGGTCGTTTATCTTACTTTCGACGAAGGTTATGAAAATGGTTATACTTCATCAATACTAGATACTTTAAAAGAAAACAATATCACGGCTTCATTTTTCGTAACCGGCAGCTACATTGACAAAAATCCTGAGCTCGTCCGAAGAATGGTCGAGGAAGGGCACTACGTGTGCAGCCACACTTCAACCCATCCTAGTTTGCCAGATATATCTGACGCCCAGCTGGAGAAAGAAATCAAGGATCTCGAAGAAAAATTCCGCAATGTAACGGGCAGAGAAATAGACCGTTACCTTAGAC
>QGUT01000178.1 GCA_003242255.1 Bacillota bacterium | reverse complement strand
GTAAAATTATGTTTTTATCTTTTGAACAGAAGCGTAATATATTCAGATCCTTTCCGGAACTAACAGAAAAAATCGATAAGTATGGACGAATTTCGTATTTTTATGAGGGTAGTAAACAAAGGAGAAAGCAAATGGCGAGAGAATTAACTCATACTGGCAATGGATACGTATATGGGGGATATTTACCTGAGTACCGGCATCTAACCGATGAAAGAGGCTGGATTAACATTCGTGATTTTAGCGAGTCAGAATTAAGAGAATTAATCTCTAAAGTGATTCGCTCGTTTTCAAATTCAACAGAAGAAACAAAAAAAGAATGAGCTAAAAAAATCTACTACATAGGATATAGTGTTCGGCAGGGTGAAATTATCATTTCAGATTTAGAACCGCTTGCCCTGGTATTCGGTAATTGAATTGGAAAAAAGGGCTGAGCAACTGAGGAGGGTGGGGTGAAAATAATGGAAATAATTGAAAAATTAAAGGAATTTGAAAAAGAGCGGGGAAAGAAGTTAGAAGAAGCAATAAAGCTTCATACCGTGTTCATGAAGCAGTATCCTTTCCGAGAACGGCCCGAAGAAATAGAAAAGCTGACTCCTGAAAAAATATATAACCCAGGAAAGTCTGACTATTTTCTATATTGGATTGAACATAAATTAAAAACCCTAGGTCATATTGCAGTTGGAAGTGCAGCCTACGCAGATGCAGCGAGAGAAAACTCAGTGAAGTTCAAAGAACTCCTCACGTTGTCAGTGAACGATTCTTTAAGCATTGCAGAAAAAATAGACGCCCATTGGGAGGATATCAAATGGTTTGGAGGAGATAAGCTGATAGCGAAAAAAATAATTTACTGTTATAATCCTGAGAAGATGTTACCTATTTTTAAGACCGAACATTTGGAACACTTTGTCCGCCAGTTAGGGGCAGAGTATTCCCGGGATGCATACAACATTTATGGCAAGAGCTATAACATGCTTACTACAGGACAAAAGTGCGAACTTCTAAGTAGTGTCTTGATTGAAGCTTTAGGATACAAAGATAAAGATCTTAGTATTTACGAAACTTTGCTCCTGGCGTGGTTTCTGTACGAAACGTTTCCGCCGCAGAAAAGGCCATCACCTGGAAAGAGGGTCGGAATGGCACCTCTACATGCTTTAGGAGCGTTGTTTGAACCCGATTGCGAACAGGAGGTAGTTTATTTGTTTTCAGTGCTTCACCGCGATTTGGGCTTCCCATACGTACTGAAAATACGCACGGAATTCCCTGATGCTACCGTAATAGACAAAAATAGGGATAAGAAAACTATTGAATTTGAAGTCAATGCTACTGATTTCATAGCCCACGGGCACCCAAAAAAAGGATGTGATTTCATAGTATGCTGGGAAAATGATTTAGAAGAAATGGACGAAGATATGCCAGAGATCATTTCACTTAAAGAATTCATCTTTCGCTAATAGAATTCAGGTTCATATTAAGCTTGTTAGTCTTATGCAAATCAGATTTGAAGGGAGATTACAGTTTTTAAAAGATGTTGGCTGGGCAGGTGATACCATGACCGTTTCACTTACCTTCTACGACGGCGCTGATTGCATTGGCGGCAACAAGATACTGCTGGAAGACGGCGACACTTCTCTTTTTCTCGACTTCGGTACCAACTTCAAAGCTGAAGGTATGTTCTTCGATGAATTCCTCGGGCCAAGAAGCACCTTCGGCTTTTACGACCTCCTATGTCTTGGCATCTTACCGCCGCTAAGAAGCCTTTACCGGGCCGATCTGGAGTACCCGGGGGTATGGGATAGATTCTCCTCCCATCCACTTTACCGTAAAATCGAAGTTATGGGTGTGCTGCTTTCTCACGCCCACTTCGACCACTGCGGCCACTTTTCATACCTGCATGAAGAAGTGCCAGTAATAACCGGTCTGACCAGCGCTCTAATATGCAAAGCCCTTCAGGACACGGGAGGGGGCAGCCGCCTGCAGGAAATATGCTACACAACACCAAGGGAGCTCAAAGACGGACTGTTGCAGGCTTCGAATTACCGGAAGACCCCCTTCAAGCAGCGCCGCTTCCGCATAATGGGAACCGGTGACATTTCTGAAAACGCCTGTAGTTTCTGGGAGAGGGTCGATAACTCGCGGGCGCTGGAATGTTGTGCTTTGGAAGCTTGCGGCATAGAAACAGAAATAGGAAGCCTCACCGTCCGCTTCTGGCCGGTGGACCACTCTATTCCCGGAGCTGGAGCCTTTGGCATAAAAACCTCCGCCGGCTGGATTATATACACCGGCGACCTAAGGCTTCACGGTAAAAACGCGGGCCTTACCCGGCGGTTTTTCGAAGAAGCCGCAAAACTAAAGCCTCTTGCCCTTATCTGCGAAGGCACCCATCCGGGGACCCAGAAGCCTATAACAGAAGGGGAAGTGGCGGCAAACTGCTTCGACGTAGTGGCCAAAGCCGAAGGCCTTGTGATAGCCGATTTCGGTCCGAGGAACGTTGAGCGGCTGCTTTCTTTCCTCGACATAGCAAGAAACACCGGCCGCCGCCTAGTCTTGACCGCCAAGGACATATACCTGCTGGAAGCCCTGGCTGCGGCGGGGGAGGAAGGCGTCCCCGACCCCCACCGGGATGAACATATAATGCTTTACCAGCGGCCCAAGGCCCAGAGGAAAAAGTGGGAGGATGCACTCCTCGACCGGTTCGATCCTGCAAAGATGGTAAAAGTAGAAGACGTAAAAAAAGACCCCGGAAGTTACATACTTTGCTTTTCCTATTACGACTTTCACGCTTTTCTTGACATCCAGCCGGAAGGCGGGACTTACATATACTCTTCCAGCGAGGCTTACGACGAGGAAATGCTGATCGACCACCAGCGGATAAAAAACTGGCTCGATTACTTCGGCTTTGAGCTTTACGGCACCCTGGGTAGAGACAGAGAAAGATCGGGCTTTCACGCCAGCGGTCACATCCACGGACCGGGGATAGAGGAGATGGTGGAGACCATTAAACCGTATATGCTTATCCCGGTGCACACTCAGGACGGAGAATTTTTCTCGCGGTTTGAGGGATTTTGTAAAGTGGTATGGCCGGAGAGGGGAAAGACTATAAAAGTGAGTGGATATGACGGAATGAATTCGGATTAGAGAAAAGGAACTGTTTTATCTTTAATTAACTTGCGGCGTAAAAGGGGGAAAAATGATTGACAAATAAGGAACGAATATTTAAGAAATT
>QGUT01000177.1 GCA_003242255.1 Bacillota bacterium | reverse complement strand
ACGTAAATCCGGGGAGCGAAGTGGTCGCAAAAGGGGATATCCTGGTTTTCGGGGTGCTCAGGGGCATGGCCCACGCGGGAGCTGAAGGAGATGCTGATGCGATAGTTGCGGCGTACAGGTTACAGCCCACTCAGCTCAGGATAGCCGGCGTGATTGCCAGGCCGCCAGAGGGGAAAAATGCCGTTCCTAAGGAGCCGGAAGTTGCTCGCTTGAAAAACGGGGTCATAGTTATCGAACCCTATCATTTACATTAAAAGGGGTCTATGAATGACGGGAGGGGAAGCAATGGGTCAGGTTATTGTGGTTACTTCAGGGAAAGGAGGCGTGGGGAAAACCACCACGACTGCCAACATAGGGACAGGTCTTGCGCTTTTAAAGCACAGGAAGGTCGTTATGATCGACGCCGACATCGGACTTAGAAACCTGGATGTGGTCATGGGCTTGGAGAACCGCATCGTGTACGACCTGGTAGACGTGGTCCAGGGTGTGTGCAGGTTAAAGCAGGCACTCATCAGGGACAAGCGCTTTGAAAACCTCTACCTTTTGCCTGCTGCCCAGACCAAGGACAAGACGGCGGTATCGCCCGAGCAGATGAAAGAACTGTGCGACCAGATGAGGGAAGAATTCGATTATATCTTGGTGGATTGTCCCGCAGGCATCGAGCAGGGATTTAAAAATGCGATAGCGGGGGCGGACAAAGCCATCATAGTGACGACCCCGGAGGTCTCCGCCGTTCGCGATGCCGACCGGGTCATCGGCCTTCTCGAGGCCGCAGGCTTTGAGGAGCCCAAGCTCATAATCAACCGCATAAGGCCCGATATGGTAAAGCGGGGCGACATGATGGATATAGACGACATAATCGATATACTGGCTATCGACCTTTTGGGGGTAATCCCCGAAGACGAGAGGATAGTGATATCCACCAACCGGGGTGAGCCGGCAGTGGTCGATGAAAATTCGAGAGCCGGTCAGGCCTACCGGAACGTCACCCGCCGGTTGGAAGGGGAAGACGTACCCTTGATGTCCCTGGACGTGGAGCCTACTCTGATGGAGAAAATAAAAATGTTTTTCGGCCTCAGGGCGAGAAGATGAAAGGGGGGCATGAAGGATGGATTTTCTTCGACTTTTCGGCAGGGATGAGATGTCCAGCAAGGATATAGCGAAAGAAAGGCTGAGGCTCATCCTGGTGCACGACAGGGCCAACGTTTCACCTCAGTTTCTGGAAATGATAAAGAGCCAGATAATAAACATCATATCCGACTACGCCGACATAGAGGAAGAAGGGCTGGAGATAAAACTTACGAAGATGAAGAAGGACCAAACGGCGACCGTGCCCGCCTTGGTCGCCAACATCCCCATAAAGAGGATTAAGCACGTGGCACGCGCTTGAGACGACGAGGAGGAATGTCTTGGTAAATGAGCAGTGAAGTTTTCGCCCTCGATATAGGGACGAGGACCATAGTGGGGGTCATCCTGGCCAAAAACGGGAGAGATTTTTCGATAAAAGATTACGAAATCCTGGAGCACGAAACGAGAGCCATGTACGATGGACAAATACACGACGTGGAACTGGTCGCCGAAGGCGTCAGGCGGCTGAAGGAATCCCTCGAGAGCAGGCTGGGGTATGAATTGAAGAGGGCAGCGGTGGCCGCCGCCGGGAGGACCCTGACCACGGTAGAAACTAAAGTTGAAAAAAAGCTCTCCCCTTTTAGAGAAATAGATGAGAACGATGTTAAGAGCCTCACGGTAGAGGCTCTGCAGAAAGCCATAGAAACTCTGTCCGGGAAAAGCGCGAGAGAAGGCTTCCTCGAGTACAATTGCGTGGGTTACAGCGTCGTCCGCTGGTACCTGGAAGATCAACCGATAGAAAATCTGATCGGCCAGAAGGGAAGGAGCGCTGCCGTAGACGTGATCGCGACGTTCCTTCCCCGGGCGGTGGTGGAGGGCTTGATTTCCGTCCTGAAACGGTGCGGCCTGGAATTGGAGAGCATAACTCTGGAGCCTATAGCTGCGAGCAGCATCGCCGTTCCTCCAAGCATGAGGAACCTCAACATCGCCCTGGTGGATATAGGTGCGGGCACATCGGACATAGCCATTTCCAGAGAGGGCACGATCTTTGCCTACGGCATGGTCCCTACGGCGGGCGATGAAATAACGGAAAAGATATGCGAGGCCTTTATCCTGGACTTTCAGGAAGGAGAGAGAGTAAAGAGGAAGCTACAGGACAGCACTTTCGTGGAATTCACCGACGTGCTCGGGATCGAAAGGCGCGTGGAAACGAAGCAAGTAATGGAAGCCATAAGAGAGGCGGTTTGGGACCTCGCGGCCCAGATAGCTGGGAAGATTTTGGAACTCAACGGAAAGCCCCCGGCAGCGGTCATATGCGTAGGAGGAGGGAGCCTGCTGCCGGGGCTTCGAGAGGCTATCGCAGAGAACCTCGAGATACCTAAAGAAAGGGTAGGGGTGAAGAGCTTAACGACCGTGAACTTCATCAAAGGTGGGGGCGGTGATCTGACCGGGCCTTTTGCCATAACGCCCGTGGGGATAGGGGTCAATGCGCTGGAAGGGACGACCCTCTCCTTCATCAGGGTCTGGGTAAACGGCGAAATGGTTCACGTGCTGGACAAGGAAGACCCCACCGTTTTTCACGTTTTGATGCATGCGGGATATCCCGCCTCGCGGATTTTGGGTCTCCCGGGTCCTGCCCTGACCTTTGAGCTCAACGGAAAGCTGACAGTGGTGCCGGGGAAATTAGGCGTGCCCGCTGCGATAAAAGTGGACGGGCAGGAAGCCAGCCTCGACGATAGGGTAAAGGACGGGTCAAAAATAGAGATAGAAGAGGCAAAGCCCGGGGCCCCGGGCAGAGCGCGGATAAGGGATTTCATAAAAGAAGAAGATCGGATCCACATATTCGTCAACGGCAGAAAAATCTCGGTAGAACCTCGGGTCTTTATCGACGGAAAGAAGGCAAGTTTCGACGATGAGATACCCCCCGATTCTTCGGTAGAGATAAGAAAGCAGGACCTCATCGTCAACGATATTTTCAGCATAATAGACTTTGATCTGGCAGGATCCAGAGGTTTCCTGGACATAAAAGTAAACGGAATGCCGGCTACTCTGACCACTGCCCTTAACGCCGGAGATTCGGTGGAACTTGCGTGGAAAAATATACATATTTGATGGAGGTCGAACGGCTTTCAATAAGGAGCGCAGATGTGGTATAATGGAATAGCGA
>QGUT01000037.1 GCA_003242255.1 Bacillota bacterium | reverse complement strand
CTGTCTGAGGAGATTTTTTTGTAGCTAAATCAAAAATAGAAGGTAAAGAAATTTATTACATATACTTGAGCTTCAGTCATGCAGAAATAAAATGCGATAAAAAGAATATCTATGTAAATTTTGGAGAGAAAAAAGGAGAAGATTATCAAAGAGTTATTATGATCAAACAGGAGGAGAGAAGAAAGCCAAAAGCTATTATTATTATTAACGGCGAAGTTATACCTACGGAATCCATACAAGAAATAGGGATAAAAGAAACTCAGTAAGATACGAATGAAAAAGTCCATGCCGGACTTTCAACGGACTTCCCCACTCACAGAGGCCTTACAAGGCCTATCAGGACGGCAGCGGGAAAGGCCAGGATGAAGGCCCAGAAGAAACCCCAAAATACCCGGACTAGGCTTGCTGCCACATGCTCTGCCAGGGTTCCTTTTTCTATCAACGTTACCGCCGCCTGAAGAACCTTATGGGGTGGGGCACGATGTAGCCGTTTAAAATCCCGGCCTTTGAGCTAAAGTGCCAAACCGCTAGGACGGCCGCAGGAAGAATTAGGGCCTTAACGGCCTTGCGCAAGCTCGCCATACCCTTCTCCCTCTGGGGCCCTGACGCCCTTCCTTTCTTCGAACATCGCCGTGACCCGCCTTAAAATCCCCGCCGTATAGGCGAAGACCATGCCGTAATTGGTGATGGGAACGTTCTGCTGCTGGGCCCTTATGATCCTAGAGAGCATCTGCTTTCTGTTAAACATGCAGGCGCCGCAGTGAACTATCAGGCTGTACGGGGTGAGGTCCTCCGGGAAGTCCGACCCCGCTTTCACATCTATCACCAGTTTTCCACCGGCCCTTGATTCCAGGAGGGCGGGCAATTTTTCCCTTCCTATGTCGTTCCTCAAAGGATGGTGGGTGCACGCCTCGGCGATGAGCACCCGGTCTCCCGGCTTTAGCCTGTCGATGGCCTTCGCACCTTTTATGAAGGTGCCGAGATCCCCCTTGTACCTGGACATGATTATGGAAAAGGAAGTCAGCGGCACCTCTTCCGGAATAATTCTTACCACCTTGTAGAAGACCTGGGAATCGGTTATCACCAGATCCGGGTGCCTGTTCAAATTTTTGAGCAGATCCTCCAGCTCCGTGTCCTTTACTATGAGGGCCATGCAGTCGTGGTCGAGCAAATCGCGGATGGTCTGCACCTGCGGCAGGATGAGCCGGTTTTTAGGTGCCTGGATGTCCTGAGGGGCCACCAGAACCACCAGGGATTTGGGCTCTAATATATCTCCTATCAAAGCCGGCAGTTCGAAATCCGATGGGGCGTATTCGGTTATCATTTCCTTTAGCTTTCCGATATTGATTCTCTCTCTGGCGCTGACCTTTACGAACGGAAAATCGAAGTATTTTGTATACTCATTGAGGTCCGCATCCTTTATATCTATCTTGTTTACCACGCCGATTATGGGGGTCTTCCTCTGTTGAAGCATCCGGTGCCATTCTTTCTCCAGGGTGAAATCGGAATTTTCCGGAGAAAAGACCATCAAGGCCAGGTCCGTTTTGTCCATGACCTGAATGGTCTTTTTAACCCTGAGCTCCCCCAGTTCGCCGGTGTCGTCCAGCCCCGCAGTATCTATAAATACCACGGGACCTAAGGGCAAAAGTTCCATAGCTTTGTAGACCGGGTCGGTGGTGGTGCCCGGATGGTCGGAAACCAGGGCCACTTCCTGGCCGGTGATAGCATTTATGAGGCTCGATTTTCCGGCATTTCTCCTGCCGAAAACCGCTATGTGGAGCCGATTCGCCTTTGGTGTTTCGTTCATGCCTTCATCACTGCCTTTCGGTAAGTCTTAATGAATCGCCTCGGTCCTGGGCCACTTCTTTTCCGATGCTTTGCAAGAACCTCACCATTTCTTCCCGCTCTTCCCTTATACTCTTTTCCGGGCCGAGAGGCTTGGGGTAGATTTCGTATAGCCTCCGGTATTTATAAGGCTCCAGCTTCAGCATTATTACGTTGGCCCCGGCCCTGAAAGCCCTTTCGGCGCCTGTACCGTCTATAGTCCTTAGGGCAGTGGTCGCCGGCAGGTGGGTGGTTTTTAAGATCAACCGGCTCACCGCCACGGTTTTGAGGGTGATCTCGCTGCTTCCCGCCGGAGCATCTTTTAAGACCGTACCCCGGTGGGGGATGAAGGGCCCGATTCCCGCCATGTCGACCTTCAGGTTATTTAAAAACAGGATATCCCTCGCTATGTCCCTCAAGGTCTGGCCGGGAAGGCCTATCATAAATCCGCTGCCGGTCTGGTAGCCCAGCTCCTTTAGCTTTTTTAAGCATAGGATTCGGTTCCGCAAGGTAGAGTGGGGATGCAGGCTTTTGTAAATTTTGGGATTTATGGTCTCGTGCTTTAACAAAAATCGGTCGGCCCCATCTTCCCGCCACTTCCTGTAGTCTTCGAAATCCCTTTCCCCCACGCTCAAAGTGATCGCCACATCCCCCAGGGCTTTAATTCTCCTGATTATATAGGAAATCTTTTCCCTGGTATACCAGAGGTCTTCCCCCGACTGGAGCACGATGGTCCTGTAACCGGCATCAACGGCCTCCTTTGCCACTTCGATTATTTCGTCCGGCTCCATCCGGTAACGTTTGAGTTCCCTGTTTTCTGCGTTTAAGCCGCAATAGGCGCACCTTGCCCTGCAGTAATTGGAAAACTCAATTATACCCCTTATGTGGACGAGGTTTCCGTTGTACTGCCTGTTGATTTCATCGGCGGCTTGAAAGATGTGAGAAAGTTCCGGGCCTTCTGCCCGAAGGAGTTCTTCGATTTCATCCAGGTTGGGACGGTATCCTGACCGTATGTTCTGGACCAGTTGATATATTCTCATAAAATCCCCCTTAAAACAAAAAAACCTTCCGCAAAAGCCGAAGGTTTTTATCTTTGTTATGTACTGCACTTTTGTCCTTCGCCCTTTTGCTCAGATAACTCCTCGCAATAAGGCTTACATAAGATTTCGTTTTTATTTACATTATATACCCGAAAGAGATATTGTCAATAGTGAGCTTTATCACAAATAAAATGCAAAAAAAATGAGCATAAGCAAAAAGTTTTTGCGTTAATTGAATAATAAGATCAAGGACCATCAAGGCCGGATGCCTTGGCACGATCTTTGCGAATGATTTTTGAAAGAAAAGGAAAAAAGGAGGGTCCGAAGTGCGCAAAAAAGTTATAATAATGGGTGCTGCGGGGAGGGACTTTCACGTTTTCAACACCTATTTCAGGGATAACGACTCCTATGAAGTGGTAGCCTTTACGGCAACCCAGATCCCCAATATTGAGGGGAGGAAATACCCCGCCGTCCTCGCAGGCAAGCTTTACCCCGATGGCATACCCATATACCCCGAAGAGCAACTGGAATCGCTGATAAAAGAGCATCGGGCAGACCAGGTGGTCTTCGCCTACAGCGACGTATCCCACGAAGAGGTCATGCACAAGGCTTCCCTGGTTTTGAAGGCCGGGGCCGATTTCAGGCTCATGGGGCCGAAGAACACCATGATAAAATCCTCCAAACCGGTAATTTCCATAGGGGCCGTCCGGACCGGCGTGGGAAAGAGCCAGACCACCAGGCGGGTCTGCGAGATTTTAAAGAAGATGGGGAAAAGGGTAGTGGCCATAAGGCACCCCATGCCTTACGGGGACTTGTCGGAACAGATATGCCAGAGGTTTGCGACCTACGAGGACCTAGACCGCTATAAGTGCACCATAGAAGAGAGGGAAGAGTACGAGCCCCACATAGACATGGGAATAGTGGTCTACGCCGGCGTGGACTACGGCGTGATCCTGAAGGAAGCGGAAAAGGAAGCCGATGTGATAGTGTGGGACGGAGGCAACAACGACTTTCCCTTTTATTATACCGACCTGCACATCGTCCTGGTGGACCCCCACCGGCCGGGCCACGAACTGAAATACCACCCCGGTGAGGCCAACCTCCGGATGGCCGATGTGGTGGTGATAAACAAGATCGACACCGCTTCACCGGAGGCCGTAGATGCGGTGAGGAAGAGCATAGAGGAGGTCAACCCCGGGGCCCAGGTGATAGAGGCCGCCTCGCCCATATTTGTGGACGACCCGGCGAAGATTCGGGGCAAAAAAGTGCTGGTGGTGGAGGACGGGCCGACGCTCACCCACGGCGGCATGACCTACGGGGCCGGGTACGTGGCGGCCAAGAAGTACGGGGCATCCGCCATCATCGACCCCAGGCCCTATGCGGCAGGGAGCATAAAGGATACTTACGCCAAATACACCCACCTTTCTTCGATCCTGCCGGCCATGGGCTACGGCGAACAGCAGATCAGGGAGCTGGAGGAAACCATCAATAGGGCCGAATGCGATGCGGTGGTGGTCGGAACCCCCATCGACCTGAGGAGGATCGTAAAAATCGACAAACCGTCGGTCCGGGTCAAGTACCGCCTCCAGGAAATAGGGACTCCGACTCTGGAGGATGTGCTGCAGAAGTTTGAATAAAAATCAGGGCTGTCTCATGAGACAGCCCTTTTTGGCAGGTGCCATTAAAGTCAGCTTAAGAGTTTCCTGTCTATGCCGTACTTCCTCAAGCGGTACTGGAGGGCCTGCCTTTTTATGCCGAGGGATTTGGCCGCTTTGCTGACGTTTCCGCCGGACTTCCTCAACGCGTTTATTATCAAATCCTTCTCGTATTCATCCAGCCGGGATTTTACGCCGGAAGGCCTTTCGGACCTGTGTTCCACGTAGTTTCGGAAGCTCCCGAAGTTCACGTATTTCAGGTCCGAAAAAGATATGTAGCCTTCGTCCACGTAGTTCATTACCCCTTCTATCACGTGCTCCAGTTCCCGAACGTTGCCCGGCCAGGGGTATTCCTTAAAAAGGCTCAGGACCTGCTGGTCGACCCCTTTAACGTCCTTTTTGAATTTCCGGTTGTACTTTTCTATAAAATGGCCCACCAGATCCTCTATGTCCTCCGGCCGCTCCCGCAGAGGGGGAATTTCCACGTATATGACGCTCAACCGGTAAAAGAGGTCCTTTCGCAACCGGCCGCTTTTCAGGAGTTCCTCGGGCCTTTCGTTGGTGGTGGCAATTATCCTCACGTCCACCGGGATATCGTAAGATGCGCCTATGCGCCTCACCACCCCTTCCTGGAGAACGCGGAGGAGCTTGCTCTGCAGGGAAAGGCCCATGCAGTTTATCTCATCCAGAAGAAGCGTCCCGCCGTCGGCCTGCTCGAAAAGGCCCGGCTTGTCTTCTGCTCCGGTAAAGCTGCCTTTGGTGGTGCCGAAGAGAAGCGACTCCAGCAGGGTCTCGGGAAGGGCGGCGCAGTTTTGGGCGATGAAGGGGTGGTTTTTGCGGGGGCTTTCGGAGTGGAGGCTCTGGGCGAAAAGTTCCTTGCCGGTCCCGGTCTCGCCGTAGATGAGCACCGAAGAAGTCGTGCCGGCCACCTTTTTCATGAGCTTTACCAGTTCCCGGATTTTCTGGCTCCTGCCGATTATGCTGTCGAAGGTGTACCGACAGCCGGCGTGGGCCGGACGGCATTTTTTCCCCAAAAGTTTTTGCTGGAGTTCCAGCACTTTCTGGGAAAGCATGTATAGTTCGGACACGTCACGGGAAATCTCCAGGGCTCCCAGCACATGGCCGTTTTCCATTATGGGGATGGTGGAATTTACGGTCTTTATCTCCTTTCCCCGGTAGTTCAGGTACGTCTGGTACCTGTTAAAAATGGGCTTTCCGCTCCGAATTACCTGGTAGATCGTGCTTTCCTCCGGGGTAAGCGATGGAAATACGTCGAGGAGCTTTTTGCCTATGACGTTGTGGGACTCCAGGCCTTCGATGCGGGATAGCGTCCTGTTGTAAAAAAGTATCCTGTAATCCCGGTCCACTATGATGATGCCCTCGTCCAGGGCATCGAAGATCTGATTTACCATCTCGTAGGAGAAAATTTTTTTCAGGGGCTCCTCCTGCCTTTTCATTTCCATCACCCAGTTATTGTTTTCTACAAGGGCCGGCGGATTCCTGCCGTTTCCCAAAGCAAAGGGAGGAATTTGAAAAGCTGTGTAGAAAGTGTTATGAGAGACTGGGGGGGTTGCTTTGGAAAAGGGATTTATATTGAAACTGGCGGTAGAGCTCACCAGGATTAAAAGCGTGGTAGGAAGCGAGGGAGAAGTGAAAATTGCCGGGTGGATTGACGATTTTTTCAAAAGCCTTGAGTATTTTAAAGAAAATCCCGATCACATTTGGCTTTCGGACTTAAAAGGAGATTCCCTCGGGAGAAAGAACGTCCTGGCCCTCGTCAAAGGTCGAAAGGGCAATTCCGGAAAAACCGTGATTTTGATAGGCCACATCGACACGGTGGGAGTGGAGGATTACGGAAACATAAAGGAGCACGCGACCTGCCCGGAAAGGTTGAAGGACGCCTTGAAGACGAAAGAACTCGATGAAGATACGTTGAAAGACCTCGAGAGCGACGATTGGGTCTTCGGCCGGGGAATTTTCGACATGAAGTCGGGCGTGGCCGTAAATATGGCGGTGATAAAGCACTTTTCCGAAAAAATCGATGAAATCGAAGGGAATTTGCTCTTCCTCGCCGTGCCCGATGAGGAGGGGAATTCCAAAGGGATGCTCTCGGCGGCGGAAGAACTGGTGCGCCTTTCGGAAGTTCACGGCTTGGAATACGTGGCAGCCATAGACACCGATTACATGGCCCCCCGCTTTCCCGGCGATGACAGGAGGTACATCTACATCGGGACGGTGGGGAAGGTACTGCCCTGTTTTTACATCTGCGGCAAGGAGACCCACGTGGGTCAGGCTTTCGAAGGTCTGGACGCAAACCTTCTGGCTTCGGAAATACTAAAAGAGGTGGACCTGTCCTTTGACCTCTGCGACGTGGTCGAAGGGGAAGCGTCCATTCCCCCCATAAGCCTGGGGCAGCGGGATTTGAAATCCGAATATTCGGTTCAGACTGTAAACGAGGCTTACCTCTGCTTTAATTACTCCACCCACAGCAGCAATCCCGATGAGGTCCTGGAAAAACTCAGGGCCAAAGCGCAGAAGGCCTTCGCCAACGTATTGAGGAAACTCGACGAGGAATACGCCCGCTACTGCCGGGCCGCCGGCATTCCTTACAGAAAACTTCCCTGGAAACCCCAGGTGCTTTCCTTTAAGGAACTTTACGATGAAGTGAAAGCGGAGACGAAGGGAAAGATCGAAGAGCATTTGAAGGATTTCGAGGAAGCTCTTCTGAAAGAGGAGCCGGACGAGAGGATGTACTGCCTCCAATTGGTGAGGGAGGTCGCAAAGCAGTGGTCCAACAAAAATCCGGCGGTGATACTGTTCTTCGCGCCCCCTTACTACCCCCACATCTACGTGAAAGGCGAGACCGAAAAGGAAAGGAATCTCATTTCTGCCGTAAGCTCGGCCGTCGGCGAAGCAGCGGGCCGGTTCCCCCATAAATTCGAAATCAAAAAGTTTTACCCCTACATTTCAGACCTGAGCTATTTTTCCATGCCCGAAGAAAAGGCGATGGAAGCCCTGATAGAAAACATGCCGGGGTGGGGCAAGGTTTACTCCCTGCCTGTTGAACACATAAGAAAATTGAACGTCCCCGTGGCCAACATAGGCCCTTACGGAAAGGACGCCCACAAGTTTACCGAAAGGGTGAACGTCTCCTATTCCTTTGAAGTGGTGCCGGCGATTGTGGAAAGGACCGTCCGATCTCTACTAAAATAAAAATGTCCCGAATACCGCCTGCTGGGGAGGGACGTGTCGATAGGCGGAAAAAAATACCCCAGCCTTCTAAACAGGGTAGTTTTCCCGGTTTAGATGACGAGGTAGAGGATGATTCACCTTAAAAACGCCCGAGTTTTCGCCCCGGAAGACAAGGGGATATGCGATGTGCTGATAGAGGCGGGGAAGATAGTATACGTAGGGGAAAGCTGCGAAGTTGCGGGGCCTTTCCCGGTGGAGGTCGTGGAACTAAAAGGCGCGTACCTCTGCCCCGGCCTTATAGACCAGCACGTGCACATCACCGGAGGGGGAGGGGAGGGCGGACCCGAGACCGCGACCCCTGAAATAAAGCTGAGCGATATAACCAGGTACGGCATCACCACCGTGATAGGTTGTCTCGGGACCGACGGCATTACCCGCTCCATGGCCAGGCTCTACGCCAAGGCCCGGGCCCTGGAACTGGAGGGGATTTCCACATACATATTCACCGGGGCCTACCAGTTTCCCCTGCCGACCTTGACCGGCAGCATTCAGACCGACCTTATCTTCATAGACAAAGTGGTGGGAGTGGGGGAAGTGGCCATTTCGGACCACCGGGCGTCCCACACGTCGGCAGCGGAGCTGGCCCGACTGGCGGGCGAAGCGAGGGTGGCGGCCATGATAGGGAAAAAGGGCGGGAAGGTGCACCTGCACGTGGGGGACGGCCCGAGGGGGATTGAAGTCCTCTTTCGCGCATCCGAGTTCACCGACGTTCCCCTCTCGCAGTTCCAGGCCACCCACCTGAACCGGTGCCGCAGGCTTTTCGAGGAGTCCATCGAGTTCGCCAAGGCCGGCGGCTACTCGGACTATACGGCGGGAGAAGAAGAAGACGGCAATTCAGTCCCGGCGGCTCGGGCCGTCTACGAGGCCCTGAGGGCCGGCGCGCCGATAGAAAACCTGACCATAAGTTCGGACGGCAACGGCAGCATGCCCCTGTTCGATGAGGAAAAGAATCTGGTGGGGCTGGGGATCGGCCGGGTCTCCTCCCTCCTCGAAAGTTTGAGGGCGATGGTTATAAACTACGGCATACCCCTGGACAGGGCCCTCATGACCGTAACGAAGAATCCGGCCACAATCCATCGCCTGGAGGGAAAGGGAGAAATAAAAGAAGGATGGGATGCGGACCTGGTGGTGATGGACGAAAACCTGAACGTAAAAAGCGTCCTGGCAAAGGGAAAGTGGATGGTGAGGGATGGAGAAATAAGGGTCTTTGGCACTTTTGAAGCCTGGCAGTAGAGGCCAGGCTCAATTTTTTGAATTGACCGCTCGGTAGGAGAGCACGGTTCTTGCCAAAACCACGGAAACGGCGCTGTCGATCAGGTGGTGCATCAGCGTGCCGATACCAACCAGGACCAGAGCGGTATACAGGTCAAAGCCGAAAGGTAAAACTATGAGGGACTCTCCGATGGCGTGAATGGGAGCGGTAAGAATGAGAGCTTTTTCAAAGGAACAGCCCTTCTGAATGAGTTTTGCCCCCGCGAAGCCGAAGATGGCGTGGATGAAGGCACGGGCCGCTATGACCGGCCCCATCGAGAACAAAAAACCGAGGGCCGAGCCGAGGCCCACCATAACCGCCACCATGGGGCTTGCCAGGAAGGCCAGCATGACGGGGACGTGGGATGCTACAGTTGCCGAAAAGGGCGGGATGTATATGCGGAGGTACCCGCCGAAATATACAGGAATTATTAAAGCCAGGGCGGTGAGAAGGGCGCCCAGCACGATGTCTCTGGTTTTCATGGTATCCTCCTTCGAAACTTTTTAAGTATATTCTAATGTATATACACCTACATGTCAAGTCGCCCGGCAAAAAAAAGAAAGCCCCATTCCCGGCTTTCTCTAAAGCAGTCATGGCCTTCATCGCATGGGTTTTTCCTCAATCTGTATATAGCGGGATATCACTCTAGCAGTATGCCCTTCTTTTTCAGAGCTTCACAAGCCTTGTTTATCGAATCCTCGTTTATAGCCTGGACGGTGTGAAGGTGAACACCCTTCGTCAGCTCGGAGAGGAGCGAAGCCCTGTTTTCCGACATCTTATTTATGAACTCCTCCACGTCTTTGGAACTGGTGAGCATCAGCATGCCGTGGATTTCGCCGTAGATGGGATGTTCCACTATTACGTCCAGGACCCGGCAGCCGGATTCTACGAAAATCATGAGCTCTTCCCGCGTCTCGTCCCGGCCGTGGCGGCAGGCGACCTTTTTGGTGACCAGCCCCAGGGGTTCGATGACGGTGTACCCCTGAGAAGTGGCCAGAATTTCATTGCCGGCGGCGCGGAGAATGGCGATGTCCTGGACGATGACCTGCCGGGTGACGTTAAATATTTTAGCGAGCTCACTGCCAGACACCGGTTTCTTCTGGGCTCTTAGTATCTCCACAATTTTTGCCCTTCTCTCTTCTGAATTCATCCTTATCACCTCTGGTTCCGCGCTGAATAAATTATATCAGATTTGTCTTCCTGATAAAATTCTTTTGCCCATATGTTGCGGATTGAGATATTTTTACGAACCTTGTTTTTGAACAAAATATGGGATATAATGAAATCATGCAAACTGGGGGGGATGTTTATGAAATTGGGAAGAGCCCTTTTAGTTATCCTCATAGTCATCGCGCTGGCCTTTGTTTTTCTAGAATTCAGGGAAAATGCTAAGAAACAGGTAGTAAATGGCGACAATGCTGGAGTTGTTGCCGAAAAACCTGAGGGTTCTGAGGAGACACCTGACGATGGGGAAAAAGGAAATGAAGTGAGCGAGACTCCTGAGAATCCTGATACTCCTGTTGCTAATGAAGAATTAAAGGGCAAGGCGATTTACCTCGGGCGGATCGACAACAATTCCATCGAAGTGGAGGAAGGAGATGACTACCTGGCTTACAGGTTAGCGCCTCATATACAGGAAAACTTTGAGAATTTGAATCTAGAAGAAAAAGGCTGGATCGAATTTACGTACTACATCAATGAGCACGGCCAGAGGGTGATGACCGAGATAAAAAAGATACCTTGAGAGCGACAACCGGCGAAAGGCCGGCTTTTTTTCGCAAGTAAAAGTTAGGCTTAAATTACCGGACTAATAGTCTATTATGCTCATTTGCCTGTCCGGTGGTTCAGGGTAAAATATTCTGGAGTTAAAAATTATGAAGAAATTTTACTGGAAATTGGAGGATTTCTGAATGTTGACGCAAATTATTAAGAGGGACGGGACGGTTCAGAAGTTTGACAGGGACAAAATAGAAAACGCTATATTTAAAGCGGCTAAAGCTGTGGGAGGAAGCGACAGGACCATTGCGAAGAGACTCACCGATGAAGTTGTAAAAATCCTGGAAGAAAAGTACAGGGATTCGGTGCCAACCGTGGAAAACGTGCAGGATATCGTAGAAGAGGTGCTCATAGAAAACGGCCACGCCAGGACAGCAAAGGCCTACATCCTGTACCGCAAGCAGCACCAGGACATCAGGGAATTCCGCAAGGTTTTTCTGGACATAGAGGAGACGGTGGACAATTACATAGGAAAAAGCGACTGGAGGATCAACGAAAACAGCAACATGGGCTTTTCCCTCCAGGGGCTCAACAACCACATTTCCAGCGCGGTGATTTCCAAGTACTGGCTCAGCAAAATTTATCCGGAAGAAGTGAGAAAGGCCCACTTAAACGGCGATTTTCACATCCACGACCTGGGACTCCTTTCGGTCTACTGCTGCGGATGGGACCTCAAGGATTTACTGCTTTCCGGCTTTACCGGGGTGAAGGGAAAGGTGGCCAGCAGGCCCCCGAAGCACTTCCGTTCAGCCCTGGGGCAGATAGTCAATTTCTTCTACACCCTGCAGGGCGAGGCTGCCGGCGCCCAGGCCCTGAGCAATTTCGATACTTACCTTGCGCCTTTCATATATTACGACGGCCTGAGCTACAGGGAAGTAAAGCAGGCTATGCAGGAGTTCATCTTCAACCTGAACGTGCCGACCAGAGTAGGCTTTCAGACGCCCTTCGTGAACATCACCCTGGACCTGGTGCCCCCGGAGATCATAGCAAAGGAACCGGCCATAGTTGGCGGAAAATTGATGGATAAGACCTACGGCGAATTCCAGAAGGAAATGGACATGCTCAACATGGCCTTTGCGGAAGTCATGATGGAAGGGGACGCCAACGGCCGGATATTCACCTTCCCCATCCCGACCTACAACATCACGAAGGAATTCGACTGGGAAAGCCCGGTCGTCGACAAAATCATGGAGATGACCGCCAAATACGGGCTCCCGTACTTTTCCAATTTCATAAACAGCGACATGAAGCCGGAGGACGTAAGGTCCATGTGCTGCCGGCTGAGGCTGGACAACCGGGAACTCAGAAAGCGCGGCGGCGGGCTCTTTGGCGCCAACCCCCTCACCGGTTCCATCGGGGTCGTAACCATTAACCTGCCCCGCATAGGCTATCTATCCAAATCGGAGGAGGAATTTTTCGAAAGGCTCTCGGAGCTCATGGACATCGCCAGGACCAGCCTGGAAATAAAGCGGAAGGTGCTGGAGCGCATGACCCGGGATGGGCTCTACCCGTACGCCCGATTCTACCTCCGGGACGTGTACGCCAGGTTCGGCGCCTACTGGCAGAACCACTTCAACACCATCGGCCTGGTGGGCATGAACGAGGCCCTGAGGAATTTCATGGGCTGCGGCATCGATGCCCCGGAGGGAAGGGATTTTGCCCTGAAAGTCCTCGATTTCATGAGGGAGAAGCTCACCGAGTACCAGGAGGAGACGGGAGAACTCTACAACCTGGAAGCGACTCCCGCGGAAGGGGCATCCTACAGGCTCGCCAAAAAGGACCGGGAACTCTTTGGGGATAGAATAATAACCTGTGGGGAAGATGAGCCTTATTACACCAATTCCACCCAGCTGCCTGTGAATTTCACCGACGACGTCTTTGAGGCCCTGGACCACCAGGAAGAACTGCAGTGCAAGTACACCGGCGGCACGGTGTTCCACATGTTCCTGGGGGAGAAGATCGACAAGGCCACCTGCAAGGCTCTGGTGAGAAAGATCGCGGAGAACTACCGCATACCGTACTACACCCTGACGCCGACCTTTTCGGTGTGCGAAGACCACGGCTACATCGCCGGAGAGCACTTCGAGTGTCCCTCCTGCGGCAAGGAGTGCGAGGTGTACAGCCGGATAGTGGGATACTACAGGCCCGTTCAGTGCTGGAACAACGGTAAAAAGGCCGAGTTCGCCGACAGAAAGGAATACAGGATATATGCCGCCAATTTATGATTTCATGCCCGTATCTCTTTCCGATTACCCGGGAGTTGTGGCGTGCACCGTCTTCCTCCCGGGTTGCAACTTCCGGTGCCCTTACTGCCACAACGGCCCGCTGGTCCTGGCAGGGCCCGAGGGAAGGGTCCCGGAAGGCGTCCTTTTCGACTACCTGGAAAAGAGAAGGAAACTCGTCGACGGCGTGTGCGTGACCGGCGGCGAGCCCACCCTATGGAATGACCTGGGGGCCTTTCTGGAAAAATTGAAGGGGAAAGGCCTGAAGGTAAAGCTCGACACCAACGGGTCGCGCCCCGATGCCCTGAAGGAATTTTTAAAGGGTGGTCTCGTCGATTACGTGGCAGTCGACATCAAGGCGCCGCCTGCAGGCTACGCCTTTTTTACAGAGCGAAAAGAGGATGTGGAAGGAGTTATAAAGACCGTGGAGCTCCTTAAAGCTTCTCCGGTGGAATACGAGTTCAGGACCACGGTGCACGAAAAGCTCCTGTCCCTGGAAGACATCAAAGCCATCGCCCGGTGGCTTTCGGGGGCCAAAAGGTACACCCTGCAGGGCTATCGCTACTCGGAAGGTGTGCTGGACGTCGATTTTTGCGGCAAAAAGCCCTGCGATAGGGCCTTCCTCGAAAAGGCA
>QGUT01000176.1 GCA_003242255.1 Bacillota bacterium | reverse complement strand
CCTTCCAGGAGAGTCATGCCGCCTGCTCCCTCCTTTTCGCCATTCGTTTTTCACCCACTAACCCCTGCGGCCTTAAAATCATCATGGCCACCAGGAGCATGCCGTAAAAGACCATGCGGTACTGGGATATGACGGGAGAAACGGACCTTAAGAATTCGGGCAGCACGGTGATTATCGCCGCACCCAGCATAGCGCCGTAGGTGTTCCCCAAGCCGCCGAGCACTATCATGCTCAGGATCTCGATGGACTTCATGAATCCGAAGTTGGTAGGGTTGATGTAGCGGAAGAAGAAAGCGTAAAGGCCACCGGCCAAGCCGGCGTAGAAGGATCCCAGCACGAAAGCCAGTATCTTGTAGTTGGCCGTGTTTATTCCCATGGCTTCCGCAGCCAGTTCGTCTTCCCTTATGGCTATAAAGGATTTCCCGACCCGGGAACTCATTATCCTGTTTAAAGAGAAAATCACCAGAACTGCGCAGAAATAAACAATGAAGACATTCGTCACTTTAGGAATTCCCCTGAGCCCCATGGGGCCGCCGGTTATTTCCAGGTTGAGGAGGATGTTCTTCATGATCTCGCCAAAGCCTAAAGTAGCTATGGCAAGGTAGTCGCCCTTTAATCGAAGGGTGGGGACCCCTATGATGAAGCCGAACAAGGCGGCAATTAAAGCGCCGAATACGAGCGCCGCTGCGTAAGGCATGCCGAGCTTTAGGACTGCCAGGGTGGATGCGTAGGCGCCTATTCCCATAAAAGTGGCATGGCACAGCGAAAGCTGCCCGGTAAAGCCGGTGATGAGGTTCAGGCTTACTGCTAATATTATGTTTATTCCCATTACAGTGATAATCTGGACGTAATAACTACCCACATATTCCACCTACACTTTCTCCTGAAGTTTTCGGCCCAAGAGGCCCGTCGGTTTGACCAGAAGTATCACGATCAGCACTGCAAAGGCGATGGCGTCCTTGTAGCGGGACATGTAGACTGCGCCGAAGACCTCGGCGATTCCCAGTATCAGGCCGCCTAGCATGGCCCCCGGGATGTTGCCTATGCCGCCGAGCACCGCCGCCACGAATCCCTTAAGTCCCGGGAAAAAGCCCATTGTCGGCTCGACGGAGTTAAAATAGACTCCCACCAGTACGCCGGCGGCGCCGCCCAGCGCGGAGCCGATGGCGAAAGTGAAGGAGATCACCCGGTCGATTTTAATCCCCATCAATTGGGCGGCTTCTCTATCCTGGGCGGTGGCCCGCATGGCCTGTCCCAATTTTGTCTTGTGTATGAGAAAATGAAGGCCGACCATCAAAATTAAGGAAACGATGAGGATCAAGAGCTGGAGAGTGGATATTTGGACAGACTGACCGAGTCTTATTGAAGTCGATTTAAAATTTACCGGGAAGGCCCGAACCTGGGGCCCTGCGATTATCAGGGCGACGTTTTGGAGGAAGATGGAAACGCCTATGGCGCTTATGAGCGGAGCTATTCGGGTCGAATTCCTCAAGGGTTTGTAGGCCACCTTTTCGATGGCGATCCCCAAAAGGCAGGAGCCGGCCATGGCGACGATGATGGCTATAGAAAAGGGCATCTTGTAAACCGTCGTCATGATAAGACCTATGAAAGCGCCGGTCATGTATATTTCGCTGTGGGCGAAGTTTATGAGCTCCAGGATGCCGTATACCATGGTGTATCCCAAAGCTATAAGTGCATAAGTGCTTCCCAAAGTGAGTCCGTTGATGAGCTGTTCGGCGAACATGGTTCCCTTCCTTTCTAAAAGGCAAAGTCAATGGGCAAAAGAACCCATTGACCTCGTATTAGCTGATTTTAATTAATTAATTAACGGATCTTCACGAACTTGCCGTTTTCTACCTTCAGGATCAGAACGTCTTTCAGAGCGTCGCCGTTCTCGGTGAAGGATGTAATGCCGGTGATGCCGGGGAAGTCCTTGGTCTTTGCCATCTCAGCCTGGAGGACTTCTCCGCCCTGGCCTTTGGCGTTCTTAATGGCCGTGAGCAGTATCTTGGCTGCGTCGTAAGCCTGGGCGGCAAACATGTCCGGCTCGGCGTTGAACTTTTCCCTGTAAGCCTTTACGAAATTCTGCACCGCTTCGGACGGGTCGTCGGGGAAGAAGCCTGCGGTGAACACCACGCCTTCGACGGCCTCGCCGCCGAGTTCCAGAAGTTTAGGCGAATAGAAGCCGTCGGCTCCGAGGATCTGGACGTTCAGGCCCTGTTCCTTGGCCTGCTGCGCGATTTTGGCTGCTTCGGTGTAGTACCCCGCTATATAGAGGGCGTCCGGGTTCAAGCTCTTTATCTTGGTGAGCTGGGGCCTGAAGTCGTTGTCTCCGTCGTTGTACGTCTCGACGGTAAGTACGTTGGCCAGTTCCCTGGCTTTCTTTTCAAAAGCGTCTTTGAGGGAAACTCCGTAGTCGTTGTTGGTGTACATTATGGCGAAATTCTTAAAGCCCATTTCCTTTATGGCGTATTCTGCGAGCTGAGCGGCCTGCACTTCGTCGGAGAGACAGTTCCTGAAGATGTACGGCCCTATTTCGGGAATGCCGCTGGCCGTCGAAGAGGAAGAGATCATGACAACTTTAGCGTCGTTGGCGATGGGGCCGGCGGTCAGGGTTTCAGAGCTTATGACTCCGCCCACGATGGCAATTACCTTGTCCTGCTGTATCAGTTTCGTCACCGCGTTAGCGGCTTCGGTCTGGTCGCCTCTGGTGTCTTCGGAGATTATTTCTACTTTCTTGCCATCGATGCCTCCTGCGTTGTTGATTTCATCTACTGCTATTTCCACACCGTGCTTGGTACTGACCCCGTACGTGGCGATGTTGCCGGTCAGGGGTCCTAATGTTCCAATTTTAATGGTGTCACTGCCCCCCTGCTGCTGATTCTGCTGCTGGCTCTCTGAAGAACTTTGACCGCAGCCTGTTGCGGTAAGGGCGATGATGAGTACGATAGAGATTAGTGCTAGTGTTCTTGAAAACTTCATGGTCCTCCTCCTTCTCTTTGTTTTTTACCTTTTATATCACTGTTTAAAAAATTATTAAGTATACATATAACACAATATTTATAAAAAATCAACGGCTCAAATCCAATTTTTTTATTTTTCTTTGTTTGAAAAAATCTGATTAATAGGTTAATTGTAAAATTAAATGCGACAGTAAAAAAAGTTGAACCATAGCGTGAAACCCGATATGATGTTGGTTGGCAAAAAATAAACTAACACATATGGAGGGTTTCAGCTATGGTTCTTACTAAA
>QGUT01000036.1 GCA_003242255.1 Bacillota bacterium | reverse complement strand
CGGGTGGCCGGGAACTGCCGAGGGCTTCGGTTTTTGCTCTAACGCTTCTTTGAATATGGAAGCGTGTACGTCGCAGAGCCTCTGGACTTCTTCTACAGGCATGCCTTCCTGGATCAGGGCCTGTTCCATGGCCGACACTTCTTCGGCGGACACGTCTTTGATAATTTCCCGGAACCTGTGCTTTACCTCGTCTACGGTTTTTCCCCTGTGAAGGTCCATTATCAGCTCTTTTAAGGCTTTGATCCTGTACTCCCGGTTTTGGATGAGTTCGGACATAAAGAACCCTCCTTCGATATTTTTAGATTAAGGCTGGAAGACCACGATGAGCAGCATTTTGAACCTTTCTACGGCGTAGAGGGCGTGGGGGATTCCTGCAGGCATCACTATAGCCTGCCCCGCCCTCAGGTGGAATTTCTCCTGGCCTATGGTGATTTCGGCTTCTCCGTCCAGGATATGCACGAAAGCATCGCCAGGCGAGGAGTGGGCGCTGATTTCCTCACCTTTGTCGAAAGCGAAGAGGGTGAGGCTCAAATTTTTCCCCTGCGAAAGGGTCCGGCTTTCCACCCTCCCTTCTCGATATTCCACCAGGTCGACCAGGTTGTGGACTTCCGAGTGGGGCATGTTCTTGATGAATTTTGCAGTTTTATCCATGAAATTACCTCCTCCCGAAAATTATAAATACCAGTCTTTTCTATATTTTATCAATTTGTGATAAAATATGTATGACATATGTCACACGAGGGCGTGACTATACAAAATTTGAGAGAAAGGAGATATACAGAGTGATTCAGGAATTCAACGGCAAAAAGCCCAGCATCCACGAGAGCTGCTTTATCGCTCCGACCGCCGACGTCATAGGGGACGTGACCATAGGAGAGAATTCCAGCGTCTGGCACCGGGCAGTGATCAGGGGAGATATGAACGGGATAAAGATAGGGGCCAATTCCAACATTCAGGACGGAACGGTCATCCACGTCACCAAAAGGCATTCGGTCGAAGTAGGGAATAACGTCACCGTGGGCCACAACGCCATTTTGCACGGATGCACCGTGAAGGACAACGCTCTCATAGGCATGGGAGCCATAGTGCTGGACGGCGCGGTGATCGGCGAGGGAGCTCTCGTAGGAGCCGGTTCCCTGGTAGCTGAAGGGAAGGAGATCCCTCCGTTTAGCCTCGCATTGGGAGTGCCGGCAAAGGTCATAAGGGAGCTTAGCAAAGAGCAACTGGAAGCCATAAAAAACAACGCCGAGGAGTACATAAAGCTCGCGGAAAAGTATAAGGAAGAGCAGCGGTGCTCTGGAGGAGAGAGTTGAGAAAAATGGCGCAAGAATGCAGGTATGAAAATGCCGCCGAGGTCGGTATTTCTCAGGAGCTTCTGGTAAAGAAGGCATTGAAGGCCATGGAAAACGCCTATGCTCCCTATTCCGGATTCAAGGTAGGGGCCTGTGTTTTGACTTCTGGCGGGAGAGTTTACACGGGCTGCAACGTGGAAAACGCATCCTACGGCCTTACCGTGTGCGCCGAGCGAGTGGCCTTATTTAAAGCCTACTCCGAGTGGTGAGCGGGATATAATCGCCCTGGCAGTGGCGGCCGATGTGGACGAACCGGTTTCGCCCTGCGGGGCATGCCGCCAGGTGATGCTGGAACTTTCGCCTAAAGCGCAGGTTTTACTCTCCAACCGGGACGGATCGAAAGTGATGCGAACGAGCCCGGAGGAACTGCTGCCCTACGGCTTTAAACTCTGATTTATAGGGAGGGAAGCCCATGTTTTTTACCCCGGAACTCATCGAAAAAAAGAGAAACGGGGGAAAACTGTCAGGGGAAGAAATACGCCACCTGGTGGAAGGGTACGTGAGGGGCGAAGTGCCCGACTACCAGATGGCAGCTTTTTTAATGGCGGTGTACTTCAGGGGCATGGACGAGGAAGAAGTGACCGAGCTTACCCTTGCGATGGCCGGGTCCGGGGAAACGGTAGACCTTTCGGGAATAGAAGGCGTAAAGGTGGATAAGCACTCCAGCGGCGGGATAGCCGATACTACCACCCTGGTGCTGATCCCCCTGGCCGCTTCGGTGGGGGTAAAGGTGGCAAAGCTCTCCGGCCGGGGCCTGGGGCATACCGGTGGCACCATAGATAAGCTGGAGTCCATACCCGGCTTCAGGACCGAATTCTCGAAGGAAGAATTTGTAAAGATGGTCAACGAAGTGGGGGCGGCCATAGGCGGCCAGTCCAGAGACCTGGTGCCAGCGGATAAGAAGCTCTACGCCCTCCGGGATGTGACAGCTACCGTGGATTCCATTCCCCTGATCGCCTCTTCGATCATGAGCAAGAAGATAGCCGGCGGTGCAGACAGGATAATCCTGGACGTAAAATTCGGCCGGGGTGCCTTTATGAAAAAATACGAAGAGGCCGTGGAACTGGCAAAAGTGATGGTAAAAATAGGACAGCTCGCCGGAAAGCCCACGGTGGCGTACGTGACGGACATGGAGCAGCCCCTGGGTATGGCCATAGGAAACGCCCTGGAAGTCGTGGAAGCGGCGGAAACATTGAAGGGCCGCGGGCACGAGGACCTGTTGAACCTCTCGATGGAATTCGGCGCCGAGATGATGGCGCAGTCGGGCATCGAAACCGACAGGGGTGTACACTTCCGCCGACTCGGTCTTCCAGATAGCCGCCCACGAGGAGATCGTGCCCCTCGAAAGGCTGTACGAGATGTGCAGGATTGCCCGGGAAATACTGAAAGGCGACCATGCGGTGTCCCGGGTCATAGCCCGCCCCTTCATTGGAACCCCAGGGAACTTCAAGAGGACTTACAACCGCAGGGATTTTTCCTTAAAACCTCCCCAGGAGACTTTGCTCGATAAGGTGAAAAAAGCCGGCATGGATGTGTACACCATCCACTCCAGAGAATACGTGCCGGTTTTGGTGGCCGGTGAGCGGATTAAAAAGGGAATAAATCTGGGCATCCTCTCCACCTATGCGGACATCGGCCAGACCGTGGCAGATCTTTTGGGATGCGAAAGGCTTCCTAACGGAGTGAGTTTCAAGGACGAGATAATGATTCTGCGGTGATTTTAAAAGGGCAATACGCGAAAAATTAGACGCAGCCTCAAGAATAACCGCAAAAAGGAGGGGAGCAATGTGAGCTACTTCGCTGAACTCAAAAAGTCAGCCGAATACGTGAGATCCCTGCTGAAAGAACAGCCCGAAATCGGCGTCGTACTGGGCAGCGGCCTGGGAGATTTCGCCGAGTTGCTGGAGGAAAGGCTGGCCATACCTTACGCCGAAATCCCCGGGTTTCCCGTTTCTACCGTAAAAGGGCACAAAGGGAATCTGGTTTTCGGCAAGGTGTACGGGAAAAAGGTGGCGGTTATGCAGGGAAGGTTTCACCTTTACGAAGGGTACCCGGTGGAAAGGGTGGTATTCGGCGTAAGGACCCTGGGCCTGCTCGGCGTAAAGGTGATGGTGATCACCAATGCGGCAGGGGGAATATCGGAAAATTTAAGGCCGGGGGACCTGATGGTGATAAAAGACCACATAAACATGGCAGGGGAAAACCCGGCGGCGGGGGAGGAAACACCCGAGTTGGGGCCGAGGTTTTTCGATATGACCTATGCCTACGACGGGGAACTTCGAGAGCGAGCTCAGCGGGCTTTCGAGGAAGCGGGACTGGAATACAAGGAAGGTGTATACGCCTTCATGAGGGGCCCTTCCTACGAGACTCCGGCGGAGATCCGAATGCTGAAAACCATCGGCGCCGATGCGGTGGGCATGTCCACGGTGCCGGAGGTCATAGCTGCCCGGCAGATGGGGATTCGGGTGCTCGGCATTTCCTGCATTACAAACATGGCCGCAGGGATTCTGGAAAAACCCCTTTCCCACGCCGAAGTTCTGGATGTGTCGGAAAGAGTGAAAGGGAAATTCGTAGAAGTCCTCGGGAGAATCATAAGCGAGATATAATTGCCAGAGGGAGGGGGATAAATGTGTATATTATCAGGGGGCGCGTAGGAGGGCTTATAGGGGGATACAGCCTGGAGTGCAGGGTGGACGATGCCGGAATATACGGCAGGTTAGGAGGCATTATAGATGGTGCGGATATAAATCTTAAAAAGAGCGAAGGGGGCAGATTTCTAGAAGGGAGGTTAGGAGGGGCTTTCTTTGGCAAAGACCTGAAAATAGAGATAGAAAATGATCATGCCCGGGGACGCCTGGGTGGCCTAATTGGGGGCCACGACATAGTCCTTTCCCTGAGGGGGCAAAAAATAACCGGCCGGTGCGGCGGGGCTTTAGCCGGATTTGACGTGGACCTTACCTTCGATCCCGGTCAGGGAAAACTTGAGGGAAGGTTAGGCGGCATAGTGTTCGGCATGGACGTGGACCTGGAATTGTCCGGAGCTCCCCCTCTTTACGGGGCGATTTTAGCGGCGGTGACTTACTACTTTTACAGAGCGAATCATAATAAAAACGGCAGATGAAAAATGGATCGAAAGTGTTCTTGAAACGGAAGTCCTTAATTTAATATAATAAAAATAAAGGTAGAAAAACCGGCTTTTTAATTCAATAAAATCGGAGGTTAAGAATGCAGGTTAAGCCAACCAAGAAGCTGCTTGCCATACTTCTCGGGTTATTTCTGGTCCTGCAACTTATATCCGTCCTGTCAGTTATCAATTTTCCCATTGTTCCTTTTCCCAAATACCTCATCATCTTTTCTATAAAATGCGTCCAGGTATTAGGAACTTCTTCCCACGCCGACAGCAGATGGTCGTCATCCTTCCCAGCGATCGAATCTCAGAGCAGCTTTGTGATTGCTACAGAACCGGTCCCCTCTGGTTACCAATTCCTTTTCGGCGGCTTTTCCGACAATAAAGACCACGTCCTGAAAAACATTCTCCCTCACATACACGGCAGCAAATATAAAAAAACCGCATAATCCCCACAATCAGCAAAATACAAAGCGAAGAAGGAGGGGTCTTTTTGAACATAAAGGACACGGCAAAAGAGGTCTTTTTGGCTGTGGCTCCAATAGCGGCCTTGGTCATTCTGCTGCAGGTCACTCTTGCCAGACTGCCGGCGGAAGTGTTCATGAACTTCATCGGTGGCGCGGTTCTGGTCATGCTGGGGCTGACCCTTTTTTTGCTCGGCGTCAATGTGGGTTTTTTGCCCATCGGTGAAATGATCGGATCGTCACTGGTCACTAAAGGGAAATTGTGGCTTATCTTGGTGGCGGGTTTCGTTTTGGGCTTTGTGGTCACCGTCGCTGAACCCGACGTCCAGGTGCTGGCCCAGCAGGTGGACAGCGTGACCAATGGGTCCATAAGCAAGCTGGCGGTGGTGAGCTTTATAGCCCTGGGCGTTGGAATTTTCGTGGCTCTGGCCTTGCTCAGGATCTTTTTAGACATCCCCATAAAGTACCTTTTCATAGCCGGGTATATACTGGCTTTTGCTGTAGCGCTGTTTTCGGTGCCGGAATTCGTGCCTGTAGCCTTCGATTCGGGAGGAGTAACCACCGGCCCCATGACGGTGCCGTTCATCCTGGCCCTGGGCGTAGGGGTCGCATCGGTCATCGGCAAAAAAAATGCTTCCAGCGACAGCTTCGGGCTGGTTGGCCTGGCTTCCCTGGGCCCGATTTTGGCCGTCTTGCTGATGGGGGTGTTTTATAGATGATCGAAGTGCTGTTTGAGGGTTTTACTGAGGTTTTGAAAGAAGTTACCATTGCACTGGCACCCCTGATACTGGTATTTCTGCTGTTCCAGGCCTTCATGTTGAAGCTACCCAGGCGTCAGGTCGCCATAATACTGAAGGGAATGGCCCTGACCTTTGTGGGCCTCGCCCTGTTTTTGCAGGGAGTGCAGGTGGGATTCATTCCCGTGGGAGAAGAAATGGGAAAGGCCCTTGGGGCCCTGGATTACAACTGGATTTTAATTCCCATAGGATTCCTCATGGGGTTCGCGGTTATAACTGCCGAACCTGCAGTGCAGGTCCTCGCAATAGAGATAGAGAAAGCCCTGAGCGGGCATATCAACAAAAAGCTCGTCATCTATTCCATATGCATCGGTGTGGCATTTTCTGTTGCATTGTCCATGTATAGAGTCTTGACAGGAGTGTCGCTTTGGTGCTTAATAGTACCAGGGTACGCCTTAGCCTTATTTCTGACCAGGTACGCTTCTTCCGAGTTCGTTTCCATCGCCTTCGATGCAGGAGGCGTAGCTACAGGACCGATGACGGTTACGTTCATCCTTTCCATGACCGTAGGTGTGGCAAAGCAGCTGGAAGGCAGAAATCCCCTGCTGGATGGTTTTGGCATGGTTTCTCTCGTCGCCATGATGCCCATCATTTCCATCCTGATCCTGGGGATGGTGTACAACATGAAGGAGAAAAGGATCGCTGAAAGTGAAAGCAGAGGCGAGAAGCGAATGCCGAATAGCGAGGAAGGTTGCAAAGAATGGTCAGGAGATAAGGCGGTTAAAAGGGCCGAAAGGCCTGAACTTGAAGAGGCACCCTGAAAATCAAGATAAAAGCGGCTATTGAATAGTGGGGGGAGAGTCTGAATGGCAGAGGAATGCCATAAAAAATTCGATCTCATCGTGACCATAGTGAACAAAGGTTTCGCAGAAGAAGTGGTGGATGCCAGCAAAAAAGCAGGAGCTGAAGGGGGCACGATTATACACGGGCGGGGAACCGGAATCCATGAAGTAGAAAAGATTTTCGGAATCCCCATAGAACCGGAAAAGGAGATCGTCCTGACCCTGATAGAAAGCTCCAAGACCGATAAAGTTTTAGAGGCTATATCAAAAGCCATTGAACTCTACAAGCCAGGGAAAGGAATAGCTTTTGTGCTGGATGTGAAAAAAACGGTGGGCATATGCCACCTGTTAAATAAAGATTAAGGCCTGCATCAGCGGTTACAGGGAGAATCCTTGTGTCCTGCAAGGATTCTCTTTTGGACTTATTTATTTAAAGCAAAGGATGAGGTCTTATGGTCAAAAACATGACGGCGGACGAAAAGTTCAGGATGATGACGCAGGAACCGGTGTCCAGGCTAATCTGCAGCCTGGCGGTCCCTACTATAATCAGCATGCTGATCAGCGCCATATACAATATGGCCGATACTTTTTTTGTAAGCAAAATAAGTACCAGCGCCTCCGGAGCGGCAGGCATTTCTTTTTCTCTGATGGCGATAATACAGGCCCTTGGGTTTACTATAGGGATGGGCTCCGGCAATTACATCTCCCGCCTGCTGGGGCAGAAAAGAAGGCAGGACGCCTCCAACGTGGCTGCTACCGGCTTTTTTACTGCCCTTTTCTTGGGCCTGGCCCTGGCCTTATTGGGTTTAATTTTTTTGGATCCTTTTGTCTATTTTCTCGGAGCGACTCCTACGATTGCGCCTTACGCTAAAAGCTATATACGCTACATTTTAATTGGAGCCCCTTACATGATGGCGTCCTTCGTGCTCAACAACATCCTCCGGTTCCAGGGCAGCGCTTTTTTTGCCATGCTGGGATTGGCGACAGGAGGAATCCTGAATATCGTCCTGGACCCGATTTTTATTTTTACGCTTAAGATGGGCACCGGCGGAGCTGCACTGGCCACGATCATCAGCCAGTTCGTGAGCTTTTTGATACTTTTTTACAATTCCGGGATCGGTGGCAATATAAAAATTAAGTTTAAAAATTTTACGCCCAGCTGGGAAATCTACCGGGAGATTCTGAAGGGCGGTTTGCCTTCCTTTTTCAGGCAGGTCCTGGGCAGCCTTTCGATGATTTGCTTGAATTACAGCGCACGCCCCTACGGCGATGCGGCCATAGCCGCCATGGCCATAGTGGTGCGCCTGTTCCAGTTTGCTGTTTCAGCGGTAATAGGCTTCGGCCAGGGATTTCAGCCGGTATGCGGGTTTAACTACGGCGCCAAAAGGTACGACCGGGTGCTCAACGCTTTTTGGTTCAGCGTAAAAGTGGCGGCCGTCTTCCTCACGGCAGCTGCCGTCGTGGGCTTTGTGTTTTCCGATCAGATCATAGCGATCTTTAGGAAGGAAGATCTGGAAGTAATAAGAATAGGCTCAAGGGCCTTGCGGTATCAGTGCCTCACTTTCCCACTTTCCGCGTGGATTATTTTGACGAATATGCTCCTTCAGACTATCGGGAAAGGATTGGAGGCCTCCATAGTATCGGCTTCCCGGCAGGGCCTATTTTTTGTGCCGGCCATCGTGATCCTTCCGCGGCTTTTCGGCCTGCTGGGGGTGCAGTTGAGCCAGCCCGTATCGGACGTTTTTTCTTTCTTGCTCGCCATTCCCATGGCTTTAGGTACGCTGAGGGAGCTGGAAGCCCTACATAGAGAAGAAAGAGAGAAGATGAAGAAAATGGAAAGCGTAAAAGGTGCGACTTTGTAAAAGGGGAAGAGCAGGGAGAGGGGATTGAATTGGATTTTTATCAAAAAATTTCCGACCTTATCGACGAAGGGATAATCGCCGTTGATTCGGAAGGTTATATAAAAGTCTACAACAAGATGGCCAAAGACCTTTTCGGCATTGATTCCGACGATATACTGGAGCATCCGGAGGGAAGGATAGAGGATGGAGATCTAGTGATAATTGCCGATAACATGCTGGGAGCTGACGACGGCGGGATGGAGCCGGAAGATTTGAAAGTGATAGGCGTTGACCCGAGAGGGATAAAGAAAGGATATGCCGTAGTGGCCGTGGGCCGAAAGGGGGGCAGGATTGGTTCCGCTTTATGCGGGTACGCTCCTCCCGGCCACGACGGAGAACTACCGCTGGAGACTGCCATCGGCGGCATATATATCCGGGTGAAGGTATGTTTTGACAGGAAGCGCCTCGAGATAAGAGTAAACGATAAGGATTTTTACTACGATTACCTGTGGGCTGCCGGGCACATGGTGGTGCTCGACGGCGAAGATCATCGCATAAAGTTTTACCAGTCCAGGGGTTACACTTCGCGAAAGGAAGATATGAAGTTTTTGCTGCAGGGCCGGCCTTTCAGGGGCAAGGGTAAGTACCGCCGGACTTGCGATCCCGTCAACTCCCATATACTTGAATTGCACCCCGAGACGGGGCTGATAAAGGCTTTATTGAATGTGGCCCGCGGGAGCAACGAAACTTTTAGAAACCTCGAGTCTTTTATAAACGGCATTCCCGTGCGCTGTTCTATCAAGCCTTTAAATGAAGAGGGCAGGAGAGTGGGAGCCCTTTTGGAGATAGTGGAAATCACCGAGCTTAAACTGATTCAGGAAAAGTGGGAGCGAGCTCTGGTCGATTTGAAGAATTTACAAGATGAAGTAATGTCCCAGAAACTCAAGGAGCAGGCGTTTAAGAATATCAAAGGTCACAGCCACAAAATCCTGAAGGCGGTGGAAGTTGCCAAAAAGGCGGCCCAGACCGATACGACGGTGCTCCTGCTGGGAGAAAGCGGCACTGGGAAAAACGTCTTCGCGGAAGCGATCCATAAAGCCAGTCCCAGGCGGGACGGCCCCTTCGTATATATCAACTGTGCAGCCATTCCCGAGAATCTCCTGGAAAGCGAACTTTTCGGCTACGAAAAGGGCGCTTTTACCGGAGCCACTTCTCAGAAAATCGGAAAATTCGAACAGGCCAACGGCGGTACGATTTTTCTGGATGAGATCAATGAACTGCCGCTGTCGCTACAGGCCAAGCTGCTGCACGTCCTGCAGAACAAAACCTTTACCAGGGTGGGGGGACTTTCCCCTGTCAACGTGGACGTTAGAATAATAGCGGCTTCAAACAAGGATTTGGGAATGCTGGCCTCGGAAGGCAAGTTCCGGAGCGACCTTTTTTACAGGATTAACGTGCTTTCGATCGTCATCCCCCCGCTTCGGGAGCGAAGGGAAGATTTATACCTTCTTTCGGAAAACATACTTGAACGCCTGCGGAAGAAGCTGAACTGCCGCAATAAGTTGATCTCTCCAGAGGTGTTTAAGATATTTTTCGATTACGATTGGCCCGGAAATATAAGGGAACTGGAAAACGTCCTGGAGAGGGCCATGATCATGTCGGAGGAGGTAATATATCCCGAGCACCTGCCCGATAATATGCTGAAGAAGGTTGAGCAGTCAATAATAAATAAAACCTTTGTCGACGTGAAAGATATAGGCCCCATGCGGCTGATAGTGGAGGAAGCGGAGAAGAAGGCGATACAAAAAGCCCTTGAGATCACCGGCGGCAGCCGAAAGAAGGCCATGGAACTTCTGAAGATGGGCAAAACCAATTTTTACGCAAAGCTCAAAAAGTTCGGTATTCCGGAAAATTAGTTCGGTTTTTAGGACAACCTTCCTCTATCTAATAAAAAACAGGCCCTTTTTTAAAATCTATTTTTTTTGTTATAATGAGTTCGAAAAAACAAACAATTTTGTTTTTCCGCAATCACTATACGCTTCCCCTAATTTCAGCAAAATGTTAAATTTCTATTAAAATAACACTTTTGGCACGAGTTATGCTAATAAATATTCTAAAAAAGCGCAAAGGGGGAGCAAAATTGCAAAAGTCTAAAATTGCCGTCGTCGGCTACGGTCATGTAGGGCAAGGAGTTGTGGATGCGGTTTTGGAAAGCCCCGATATGGAGTTGGTGGGCATCGTCGAACTTCCACACGTGGTGGGAAGCCTCAAGGAAAAAGTAAAGGATTTTCCCGTCGTCAGCGATGTAAGAGAACTGGGCCGTGTGGATGTGGCAATACTTGCCATCAAGAGCCGGGCGGTGCCGGAAGTGGCTCCATACTACCTGAAGATGGGGATGAACACGGTAGATGCTTACGATATCCACGGTGAGTCCACATTGAGACTGAGGGCCGACCTGGACAGGGTAGCAAAGGAAAACGGTGCCGTTGCCGTGATATCGGCGGGATGGGACCCGGGGACCGACTCGATAATAAGGGCCGTAATGGAAATCGTCGCACCCAAAGGCATTACCAACGTCAACTTCGGACCGGGTATGAGCATGGGGCATACGGTGGCGGTCAAATCGATACCCGGCGTAAAAGATGCCATTTCGATCACAGTCCCGAAGGGCATGGGACTTCATAAGAGGATAGTCTACGTGGAACTCCAGGACGGGTACGATTTCGAGAAAGTATCGGAAGCTGTAAAAAATGACCCGTATTTTATCGCCGATGAGACCCACGTCTTCTGCGTGGAAAACGTTAAGAACCTTATCGACGTGGGGCACGGCGTTCACATTGAGAGAAAGGGGGTGTCCGGAAAAACGCACAACCAGAAGATGGAATTCACCATGTCCGTGGTAAATCCAGCAGCCACGGGGCAGGTGATGGTGTCGGCGGCGAGGGCGAGCCTGAAGCAAAAGCCCGGTTGCTATACCCTGTTAGAAATACCTCCGATAGATTTTATTTACGGCGATAGAGAAAAGCTGCTTCTGCACCTCGTATAGTCAGTTATTTGCCATTTGCTTTGTATTTTATTAGAGGATAAAATATAATCAATATAATCAAAAAAGAAAGCGGGGTAAGTATAGTGAGCGAAAACAAAAAGCAGAGCGTCTGGAGCACTTATAAGTTTCCAATCATTCTGTTGGGTTCCATAATCCTGGGCAGTTTGCTGGGGGTATATTTAGGTGAGAAAGCTGAAGTGTTGAAGCCCTTTGGGGACATATTTTTGAATGCGATGTTCACCATAGTGGTGCCTCTGGTCTTCATCACCATAAGCAGTGCGGTGGCCAGCATAGCCAGCTTGCAGAGGCTGGGGAAGATCCTGACTTACATGATTGTGGTGTTTGTCGTAACGGGAATGATTGCTTCCGTCGTGATGATAGCGACTGTTACATTGTTCCCGCCGGCCCAGGGCGTCAAAATCGACCTGCCCGAAGCTGAGGAGTTAAAGCCCCTGAACACGGCGGACCAGATAGTGTCGGCGATTACCGTCACCGATTTTCCGGAACTCATATCGAGGAAAAACATGATGCCTCTGATCATATTTTCGGTGTTTTTCGGGTTTGCGATAAGCACGCTCGGCGAAAAGGCAAAGCTTTTGGTGGACGTGCTCAATGTCTTGTCCGACGTCATGCTTAAAATGGTCTCCATTATAATGTATTACGCCCCCATAGGCCTCGGCGCCTACTTCGCTTCACTGGTGGGAACCTTCGGGCCCCAGCTCCTGGGTTCCTACGCGAGGGCCATGGCGGTGTACTATCCCGTCACGATACTGTATTTCTTCATAGCCTTTGCCGTATACGCCTATTTTGCTGGAGGTAAAAAAGGTGTCACGACATTTTTCAAAGAGATTATACCTCCAGCCATAACTTCTCTGGCGACCCAGAGCAGTATCGCCACCCTTCCCGTGAACCTGGAAGCCGCGAGGAGAATAGGCGTCCCCAAAGACGTCCGCGAAATAGTTCTCCCCATCGGTGCCACAGCCCACATGGATGGTTCGTGCTTGAGCGCCATCTTGAAAATATCGTTCTTGTTCGGGCTGTTCGGTGTGCCCTTTACGGGGATCGGGACTTATATAACCGCCATCATAATTTCGGTCTTGAGCGGCGTGGTCATGTCAGGGGTGCCGGGAGGCGGTTTGATAGGCGAAATGCTCATAGTCAGCATGTATGGTTTTCCGGCGGAAGCTTTCCCCATCATAGCCACCATAGGGTACCTGGTGGACCCGCCGGCTACCATGGTCAACTCTACCGGAGACACGGTGGCGGCGATGATCGTCACCAAGTTCCTGGAAGGGAAAGACTGGATGGAGAAAAATCTGGGCTGATTTTGAGGCAAAGCGGTTCCGAGGAGGGCCGCTTTGCCCTTAATAATGAAGAGGAGGAGCGATAGATGGATAAGATACCTTTTATGAAGATGAACGGCTGCGGCAACGATTTCATCGTCGTCGACAACCGCTCTGGGATAATGGATAAATTCGACCTGCCGGAATTCGTAAGGCGAGTATGCGCAAGACGGGTCTCCCTGGGGGCCGACGGCTTTATGGTGCTCGAAAAGTCGGAGAAGGCCGATTTTAAGATGAGGTACTTCAACTCCGACGGCAGCGAAGGCGAGATGTGCGGCAACGGAGCCCGCTGCATCTCGAAGTTCGCCTACGTAGTAGGGGCCGCGGGTCTGAAGATGAGATTCGAAACCATCGCCGGCATTTACGAATCCAGGATAAACGGAGAAAACGTGAAAGTTAAGTTTCCCGACGTGAAGTTGAGCGATATAATGCTCAACCAAAAATACGAATTTCGGGAGGACGTCCGGGAATACCATTACGCCCTGGTCGGGGTGCCCCACACCGTCCTATACCGGGAAGACGTGGATGAAATGGACTCTGAAGAACTGCGCGCTTTGGGCAGGAAGATAAGGTATACTCTGGAAGTCTTCCCCAAAGGCACCAACGTCAATTTTGTAAAAGTAATCGGCGAAAGCGATATCCTGATCCGGACTTACGAAAGGGGAGTGGAGGACGAAACCCTGGCCTGCGGCACTGGTTCCGTTTCGGCAGCCATAGTGTCGGGTTTGCTCGGGAGGGCAAAGCCTCCGGTAAAAATGCACACCCGCGGAGGGGTTTTAAAGGTGTACTACGAGCTGGGAAAAGATAAAATCGAGGACATCTACCTCGAAGGGGACGCCCGGATTGTGGCGGAAGGTTACCTCCTCCCCGACGCCTGGAAAGCATAAAGAGCCGTCAGGCTCTTTTTTTTTTATGCCTTCGGACAGAGGTATAAGGGCTTGGCATATTAAAGA
>QGUT01000035.1 GCA_003242255.1 Bacillota bacterium | reverse complement strand
GTATCTAACCAATACATCTTTTTCATAGGGCTCAATATGTATATCGCTGGCGCCTTCCGAAATTGCCCTGAAGAGAACGGTATTGACCAATTTTACTATTGGAGCACTATCTTCCTCGTCCAAATTCACGTATGCAGACTCCTTCTGCGATCTTATTCCAATATCATCTAAAACCTCTTTTATAGAATCTTTGGCCGAATAAAAAATTTCTATCGCCCGCTCTATCTGAGCTTTGGAGGATATGGCCACTTGGATCTCTTTCCCGGTTATAATCCTCAGGTGGTCAATAGCGACCACGTCCAGAGGGTCGCAAAACGCTACCGTCAGGATACCTTCATCGTACTTGACTGGAAAAACGTTGTATTTCCTTGCAAGGCTTTCCGGAAAGAATTTTGTTATCTCCGGATCGATTTCGTAAGAGTTTAAATCGATATGGGGTATCCCCAATTGAAACTCCAGGATTTCCATCAACAGATTTTCTTTAATCCAGCCTAACTCCACCAGTATTTCGCCAACTCGCTTCCCCGTCTTCTTTTGTAATTCCAAAGCTTGTTCCAGTTGGAATTCAGAAATTATATTGCATTCTATCATTATTTCGCCAATTTTTTTAATCACTTTATCACCTTTGTAGTTAATTTTCTCTAGTTAGTAAATATTCAACATTGTTTTTCAAATTCCTCTATTTTTCAGTAAAAATATCACATTTAAGCTAAAATAAGGAAATTACAAATCGGTCCAAACCCGCCTTTTCTTTACATTTTTATTACGTTTTCATTTTACAGGAGGACTGGAGAGAAAAAAGTCGAAAGATGTTATATCAGGAAAAAAGTCGCTCTAAAGGTCACACCAGATAGGAGGGAAATTAGGCATGATCAAAAAGGTAATTTTTGTAGTTTTAGTTGCGCTTATTTTACAAAGCGCCTTTTGTGCTGTCCAAGCTGCACAACCTGTAGAAATTTACGTGAACAACCAGAAGGTAATTTCCGATGTCCCGCCGGTCCTTCAGAACGGAAGAACCTTAGCACCCATCAGGGTTATATCCGAACATCTTGGCGCAAAGGTGTCCTGGAACGAAAACAGCAAAACGGTAAAAGTAAGTCTGGGCGGAAAGCAGATAGAACTCAAAATAAACGACACGAAAGCTTTTATAAATCAGCAGAAAGTAATCTTGGACGTCCCCGCAAAGCTGATAAATGGCAGAACCATGGTCCCGCTTAGGTTCATCGGAGAGGCGTTAGGAGCAGAAGTCCACTGGGACGACAAATTGCAGAGGGTTGACGTAATAAAGAGGGACGAGTCAGAAGGGCCGTTGAACAATTTATCCTCTGTCGAAGTTGTCGAAGAAGACGGAGGTTTGGTGGCCCGGTTGAAAACTACTTACCCGGCCACGTACAAATCCTTTATTTTAGGTTCACCGTATAACGATGATTACCGATTGGTACTGGATATCTCCAATGCTGAGATTTCTGCTGTGAAACCGGAGGTTTTGCCGAACGAATATATAAAGGATATCCGCGTCGGCCAATTTTCGGTAAAACCTTATATAGCAAGAGTGGTTTTTGATTTAAAAGGCAATCCAAATTACAGAATTATCCAGAGTGGCGAGGAAATTACAGTGATTTTTTCCCGCCAAACCTCATCGCGCGGCGATGATGAAAATCCTTTAAGCAACAAAATAATTGTTATAGACCCAGGGCATGGGGGGACTGACCCCGGAGCAGTATATTCGGGTTATAACGAAAAAGATTTTAACCTGGACATCGCGATCAGGCTAAAAAATCTATTAGAAAGAAGCGGCGCAAGGGTTCTGATGACCCGGGAAAGCGACGTTTACGTAAATCTCTACACTAGAGCCGATATAGCCAATCAGGCGGGAGCGCACCTTTTCGTGAGTATCCACTGCAATGCCAGCACCAATGCATCCACCTCGGGAACCATGACTTTATACTATCCGTCTCCTGAGAAAAAGGCGCTAGCTCAGATACTCCAGAAGGCTATGGTCGAAACCTTAGGTTTGCCGGATTTGGGAATTTCCGAGAGGCCAAACCTGGTTGTCACCAGGGAAACCAAGATGCCTTCAGCTCTGGTTGAGGTGGCTTTCATGAGCAATAAACAGGACTTAGCTCTGCTCAAGACCGAGGAGTTCCGGCAGAAAGCCGCAGAAGGACTATATAAGGGGATTTTAAGGTATTTTTCTACCAAATAAAAAGCCCCGGGGAAAACCCCGGGCTCTTTATTTGGCTTTTATGTATCAATGCGTCACTGGTTTTAAAATTTTTTTAAAAGACCTTTTTCCTCCATGGTTTTGATCAATTTTTTCTCCAATCGCCTCACTAATTTGGTCCAGAAAAACTCTTTTTCGCTTATCGGCTTTACCAGAATAACCGTAATCCCCACCCTCTTGGCTCCCAATACATCTGTAAACAGCTGGTCTCCTACAAAGGCGGTTTCCGCGGGAGAAGTCCCCGTAATCTCCATACCTTTTAAAAAGATTTTTCTACCCGGCTTAAAAGCACCTGTAGCGGCTGGAATTCCTAATTTTTCCGAACAATTTATTATTCTCTTTGCAAAATTGTTAGATACAATACAAAATCTAAAACCTTTTTCCCTGCCTCGTGCTATCCAATCGATGAGCTCAGTGTTCACCTCATCGGAATTCCAGGGCATGAGGGTATTGTCTAGATCTATCAAAATGGCTTTTATGCCCTTTTTTTTCAAATAGTCAAAATCTATTTCAAAGATGTCCGTAATGTAAAAATCCGGCAACAGCAATTTCAACATAAAGGCCTCCACAAAAAAATAATTTGAGCAAAATGGCGCATATAAATTATATCATCATACTTGTAATTAGTTAACTGCATCCTTCCGAGAAAAATTCATTGAATAACTTTATTATCGCCCTCTTTTCTATCCTGGAAACATAGGACCTGGAAATCCCCAGAATCTTGGCCGTTTCCCTTTGAGTCCTCACTTTGCCGTCGTGCAATCCGTATCTCAATTCTATTACCTTTTTCTCGCGTTCTTCCAGCACCGTTCCAACTTTGTCGCGGAGTTTTTTGAGTTGAAATTTGTTAGTTATTTCATCAATTATGGCGTCGGAATCGGTGCCTAGTACGTCCATAAGGGAAATTTCATTGCCTTCTTTATCCACACCTATGGGCTCTTGTAAGGACACTTCCAACTTCGTCTTTTTTGTCGAACGGAGATTCATTAAAATCTCGTTTTCTATACACCGGGCAGCATAAGTCGCCAGTCGGTTTCCCTTGCTCTCATTGAACGTATTTATTGCTTTAATCAAACCTATGGTGCCTATAGAAATTAAATCGTCCATATCCTCTCCGGTGTTGGCGAACTTTTTAACTACATGGGCTACCAGTCTGAGATTCCGCTCTATTAATACATTTTTAGCCTCTTCGTCCCCTTTTTTATAAAGTTCGAGATACTTCTCTTCTTCTTCGGGAGTGAGCGGCTTTGGAAACGTATTGTTGTTGGCAATATAGCCCATCCAGGTGAGAAATTCTTTAAAAAATAAAAGACCCAAAGTCATAAGAGAAGACAGGATGCCATCCATCTGAATCCCCCTTCCTTGCCTCGCCATTAAATATGACTTTGGAATAGAGCCATATTTAATAGCTGCAAGGTTTTATCGATTACCTATATAATATGACTTTGGGAAAAAAGAAGTGCATGTTTACTTTATGTTTTCCAAAAAATAAATTTCTTCGGCGATTTTCTTAAATACAGGAGCCGCTTTTAAAGGTCCCGACTGCCCTTTTTCTATAAAAACAGTTACGACGTATCGGGGATCCTCCGCCGGAAAATACCCTGTAAACCAAGCATGGTTAGTTCCGTCTCCTAGTTCGGCGGTTCCTGTCTTCCCCGCTGCACTAAAGACACTCCCTGAGGGAGCGGCTAAATAACCGCTTCCATAATCCACCACTGCTTCGAGGGCTTCTCTCACTTTTTTAGCGGTATCCGGCGAAATTACCATCTCCGCCTTTTTTTCTTTAAAGTCCAGCATCTTCATAAACCCGTCTTTGTCAACCACCTTTTTTACCAGCAACGGAGGCTTTTTTAAGCCGTCGTTCGCAGCGATCGATATGAGTTGAGCTGCCTGCAGCGGTGTTATCTGCAGATCCCCCTGGCCTATAGAAAGATTGCCCAAATCGGCGTAATAAACATCCTCGGGAGCTGGAATGGAACCCGATTTTTCTTCCGGCAATATATCTAATACCCTTTTGCCTAAACCGAATTTTTCGGCGTACTCTAGGATTTTCTCCTTGCCCAGCATTATTCCCAGTTCTATGAAAACCGTATTACAAGAATGGGCAAAAGCATCTTTGAGGGTAATTAATCCGTGGCCCCCTTTTTCATAACTGCTGCAGTGAATTACATTTCCTCCTACCTCTATTGAGCCCGCACAATAAAATTCATCTTCGAGTTCTGCTAGCTTTTCTTCCAGGGCTGCCGAAAGGATTACGATTTTAAATATCGAACCGGGTATAAATGCTTGGCCGGTTCTATTGACAAGGGGCGAATCTTTACCTTTGATGTACTTTTCAAGTTCATATTGCTTGTAATTGGGCCTGCTTGCCATCGCCAGAATCTCGCCGGTACGAGCATCCATCACTACAACCGCGCCTTTATCCACCGATTGATCCATGACTCTCTCAACGGCGGCCTGGATTTTGCCATCGATTGTCAGATAAATTCCCCAATTCTCTTTGCCAGTTGCACCTTGGGACAACCCGGGTATGGGATGTCCCAAACCGTCGAAAAATATATGAGCTTTTTTGGTACCTTCCAGAATATGATTAAAAGCTTTTTCTATACCAGTTTTTCCGTCGTATCCAACCAGGTGAGTAGCAAGGGCATTGGGGCCATAACGCATAGTTTTCGAAAAGACAAAAAAGCCCGGTGTTTTACCGATAAACATATCGGAAATTTCTGGATCCAGATCGGATAGTTTCAAACTTACAGGCTTGTCCGATTGGCCACTTAAGACGTTTTTTTGGTGCAGAAATTCGATTTCCTCATCCTTTAGCCACTTGGGTGAAATATAGACGTATTTTTCTTCGTATGAACCCAAAAGCGATTCGCCGTTCCTGTCAAAAACTCCACCCCGCGTTACTTCCCTCGATATTCCCCCCCATTGGGCTAACGCTTTGTCGTATAAATCCTCGTGGGACAATATTTGAATGTCAAAAATCCTGAACAACAATATTCCTGTTAAAAAAAATAAAAAGGCGAACAAAAAAATTATCCTATCGCCTTTATTCACATGCAATCACCCATATATATGGTTTTCACCTTTTGATTTTTTTATGCCTAAAGAATTCATAGTTCATTCATTCTTTTAGCTCTAAGATGTTCTTCGTACGTCCTGTTAAAAGTGTGCGAACCGTCTTTGTTCGCCACGAAGTAAAGGTAGTCCACATCCGCCGGATTTAAGACTGCCTTTATGGATTCCACTCCCGGCGAGGATATGGGACCCGGAGGTAGTCCTTTATGGATGTAAGTATTGTAAGGCGATTCCACCTTGAGGTCTTCCAGGGTCAGCACCTCTTTGTGTTCTTTCAGCACATATTCCACAGTAGCGCAGGACTGAAGCGGCATGCCCTTTTTCAATCGATTCAGGAAAACAGCGGCTATAATCGGCCTTTCATCGTTCAACTTTGCTTCTCTTTCTACTATGGAAGCCAGTGTAATGACCTGATAAGTATTTAGACCCAGTTTCTTCTCTTTTTCCAAAAATTCTTCATTTTTATAATATACCTCGTGAAATCTATTTATCATAGCATCTATATATAAGCTTACAGGGCTATCTTTCGGAAAAAAGTACGTATCGGGGAACAAAAATCCTTCTAATGTAGCCCCTTCCGGCAATGCCTTCAAAAAAGGATATTTATCTTCAAATAACGAAGGAACGGCGTAGCTTAAAAATTCCTCTTTAGATGCCAATTCATTCGATTCGAATACTTCAGCTATTTTTTCCAAAGTGAGCCCTTCCGGTATAGTTATCTTTTTTAAATCCACTTCCCCTTTAACAAATTTATCTACCATCTCCGGCAAGCTCATGGCATAGTTTAATCGGTAATGGCCGGATTTAAATTTCGTATCGAGACCATTTATTTTGGCGTATATTAAGAAAACCATGGAATTTTTTATCAAACCCTCTTTTTTTAGATTCTGGCCGACGGCTTTCGCTGTCATACCCCTTTTAATCTCAAAAGAAATCGGGTCAAGCTTTTCCGAGTTGACCGGCAACAGCATCCAGTGGTACCACAGGGCCCCGGAAAGACCTAAGAACAAAATTGTTGTTATAAAAAGCAGCCGCCTCCATCGCCTTAGTTTTTGTAACCCCTGGCTATCCTTGAGCTTTTGCAAAAAAATTTTTATACCCTGCAAGCTAAATCCCACCTTTACCGCACTTTCTCGAAATATTTAATCAAGCCTGTCCGATTTATAAACATAAGCATGGGTATTCCCAGAAAGCCAACGGCTACAAGTTCTCCAATGGCTATGTAGAATGCTGTAAGTAAATAAGGCAAACCGTATAAAAGGCTAAGATAATACGATACCCCGACAGCATTGAGAATAATAGGCGGAAGCGCTCCCAGGAACGGGTTCGGCATTTTACTCGTTAAATAGGCAGCTGCTAGAGTAATCAGACTGCCTCCGTATACGTCCCACGGTCCTAAGCCCCCCAGCAAATTTGCCAGAAAGCAGCCTACAAAAAGGCCGGGCACTGCGGAACTTTCTATTAAAGGCAGGAGAGTGAGTGCTTCCGAAACCCGCACCTGCAGAGGCCCATAACTTATCGGTTTTAAAAAATAAGTCAATACGGCGTAAATTCCGGCTATTATCGAGGCTCGCACTATATATCTCAAAGATTTCACTAAACTTCCATCCTCCCTAAAATTTTATTCCTTTTTAGTTTATCGCTAAAGCTTTTTCCCGTCAACTCGTATGATATATTGCTTTACAAAAGAAAATTTTTGTTATATAATTCCCTTGAAATTAAATAAGAGGGACCTCTTTGGCTTAGTTAAAGGGGAGTAGCCTAAAAGATAAAGTCATCAACTCGGTAATCAGCATCATATAGCTGATTGCCTGGCTTTATCTCCCATTTGCTGGGGGCGAGACCTTTGACTGCATTTCTAATTTTTTAGAAATCAGTCAAAGGTTATTTTATTATTCTAAAAAAACAGGAGGTGAATTTTCAAAAACAACAAATAATTAATAGTGGAATAATTAGCGCTACCTTTCAAGCGGGAGGAGGGTCTTTCTTTGGAGAACGCAAAGTGGTATGCTCTTTGTTCTGAGGAAACTGCAGAAAATTTAAAAACATCTTTAGACAAAGGTCTTTCTTCGGAAACCGCCAAGGAAAGACTGAAAGAATTCGGTTACAACGAACTTATAGGTAAAAAAGGTCCGACAGTATTCGAAATGTTCCTGGACCAATTCAAGGATTTCTTAGTTATAATCCTAATAGTCGCTAGCTTAGTATCAATCCTCATAGGCGAAGTCATTGATTCGCTAGTAATTATTTTAATTGTAATTTTAAATGCCGTCCTCGGCGTCATCCAGGAATATAGGGCCAGTAAGGCTTTGGATGCTTTGAAAAAGATGGCCGCACCCGAAGCTAAAGTTATCAGAGATTCCACGGTACAGGTTATACCAGCCCGCGAATTGGTGCCCGGAGACATTGTTCTATTGGAAGCGGGAAACTACGTGCCCGCCGATCTTCGAATAGTGGAAAGCGTCAACTTGAAAATCGATGAATCAGCTCTTACCGGCGAATCGGTGCCGGTAGAAAAAAACGCGGAAAAAGTCCTGAGCGGAGAAGTTCCCCTGGGCGACAGGGTTAACTGCGCCTTTATGGGAACGGTAGTCACCTACGGCAGAGGCAAAGGGATTGTTGTATCCACCGGCATGAAGACCGAAATTGGTATGATTGCCAAGATGCTTGAATCCTATGAGGAGGAAGTTACTCCCCTTCAAAAGAAGCTGGAGGAAACCGGGAAAATTTTGGGAATAGCCAGCTTAGTGATTTGCGGTGTGGTATTTGTAATTGGTATATTGAGAGGCATTTCTTTCCTTGAAATGTTCATGACCTCCATAAGCCTGGCAGTGGCTGCAATTCCCGAGGGGCTTCCTGCCATTGTGACCATAGTGCTGGCCTTAGGCCTACAGCGGATGGTCAAGAGAAACTCGATTATTAAAAAATTGCACGCCGTCGAAACCCTGGGGAGCACCACAGTCATATGTTCGGATAAAACCGGAACGCTCACCCAAAACCAGATGACCGCGACAAAAATATATACTGATGGGCAATTTTTCTCAATAACCGGCGAAGGATACAGGCCCACTGGAGATTTTTATTTGGACGATAAAAAGGTTGACCCTAAAGCAAACACAGCCCTTGAACAGCTTCTAAAAATTGGAGCCCTTTGTAACGACGCCAAGTTAGAAAAAGTGAACCAGGGTGAAGATTCCTCAAACTGGCGAATCCTGGGTGATCCGACGGAAGGGGCTCTTGTAGTCGCCGCAGCAAAGGCCGGGCTGTTTACTTCTGAATTGGAAAAAGACCAGCCCAGGCTAAAGGAAATCCCCTTTGATTCCGATAGAAAACTAATGACTACTATACACCCCTGGGACGGAAAATACGTGGCTTATGTCAAAGGTGCTCCAGATGTGCTTATAAGCCGTTCTAAGTACATCTTCAAAGCCAACCAAGTACGGCCCTTGACCCAAGATGACATTGAAGAAATAAGCAAGGCCAACAAAGCCATGGCCAGCCACGCATTGAGGGTATTGGCCTTAGCTTACAGGCCTCTGGATGAATTGCCTGAAGAACCTACATCCGAAGAAATTGAAAATGAACTGATCTTCGTGGGGTTAATAGGAATGATAGATCCACCGCGCCCCGAAGCGATAGAAGCCATAAAGACGTGCAAGCGAGCAGGTATAAGGCCCGTGATGATTACCGGAGATCACAAGGATACTGCTGTGGCCATAGCGAAACAGTTGAACTTAATGGAAAACGAAGACGACGTTTTGACCGGTGCCGAACTGGATGCTATGAGCGATGAAGAACTTTTAAAGGAGTCCAGGAGAGTATCGGTCTATGCCAGAGTATCCCCCATTCACAAGCTGAGAATAGTAGATGCTATTAAAAGCAACGGCCACATAGCAGCAATGACCGGTGATGGTGTTAACGACGCTCCAGCTTTGAAGAAGGCAGATATCGGTGTAGCCATGGGGATTACCGGAACAGACGTGGCAAAGGAAACGGCCGATATGATTCTGGTCGACGACAATTTCGCCAGCATTGTTGCCGCGGTGGAGGAAGGCCGGGTCATCTACTCCAACATCCGTAAATTCATATTTTTCCTCTTGTCCTGCAACATAGCGGAAATTCTCATCATATTCGTTTCCATGCTGGCCGGATTGCCCGTTCCGCTAAAACCTATACAGCTGTTGTGGATTAACGTGCTGACCGACGCATTCCCCGCTCTGGCACTGGGCATGGAAAATAAGGAACCGGACATTATGCAAAAGCCGCCCAGAAAACCCGATGAACCCATAATAGACAGGAGGATGTGCTGGCAAATAGCGATCCAGAGCTTTTTCATGACCGTAGCAGTTATAGGGGTATTCGTCTATGCACTAAAAACCACCGCCGATGTGGAAAAAGCAAGAACCTTTGCTTTTACAACTCTAATTTTAAGCGAACTTCTTCGCGCTTACACTTCCCGTTCCGAAACCCATTCCGTATTTGAGATAGGCTTTTTCTCCAATCGTTTTATGGTGCTGGGCACATCTTTGTCCCTGATATTGCTCCTCGCGGTTATTTACGTGCCGGTTTTGAGAACTATTTTCGACACCACCTATTTGTCTTTTTTAGATATGGACATTATCTTGCTATTCAGTTTGCTCCCTTTTACATCAGCTGAAATAGGAAAGGTACTCTTAAGAAAATCCGAAATCTAAGTCTAGGAACTAAAAAGAGCTTGTCTTTTTATAAGACAAGCTCTTTAATCTTTTTCTCCTTGGCAATTTTTACAATACCCCATAAATTTCACCATGTGATCGATAATTTTAAATTCATTTTTCGTCTCAATTTGGTGTTCCAATTCCTCAAGAAGATCATCGTCGAATTCGTACACCTGACCGCATTTCAAGCAGACCAAATGGTGATGCTGGTGTTTTTCGTCCTCGCTGAGTTCGTACCTGTAACATCCATCGCCAAAATTGAGCTTTTTTATTATGTCGCATTCGTCGAATATTTGCAAGGTCCTGTAAATGGTAGCAAGCCCCACTTCGGGGAATTTCTTCTTTACCAGGGCATATATTTCTTCGGTGCTCATGTGTTTCGAAGGGTTTTCCAGAAGCACATCCAAAGTTGCCCTTCTCTGAGGAGTCAACTTTACTTCCTTGTTCCTGAGTTTATCCTCTAAAATCTTCATTTTTCTTTCTTTATCTCGCTCGTTTGGCAAAACTCTTCCCTCCTGATGACCACGGTTGCACCACGTTAATTATACATCCTCATAATTATCTGCGCAAGTTTAAATTTTTTAATAAATAAAACGCCCCAACATCTGGGGCGGTCTTGGCGCGTTTGGTTCTATTCTTCCTCTTCCCAATCTTCATCTTCGAATTCTTCGTCGCTCAAAGCTTCCCAAGCTTCCCTTACTTTTTCAAATTCTTCGTCATCCTCCACTACTGTCAGCACTTCTTCTCCATCGTCTTCTACATCGATTCTGAAAATATAAGCGGTATCTTCATCTTCCCCTTCGAGCGGCAACAGTATGGCGTAATCGTTGTCTTCCACACTTACCACTCCAATTACTTCAAATTCGGCTGGATTGCCTTCTTCATCGTATAAGGTGATTGTTTCTCTTTCTTCCGACATCAAATAATCACTCCAATCTACTTTAGAAATTAAATACATTTTATAGTAATTTTAATTCCGTGTCAACATCTAGGTTGGGAATCGAGAAAGTTCTGGAGGATAACTACCGCCGATAATTTATCGATAACCTTTTTTCTCTTTTTCCTCGAGATATCAGCATCAATCAGAACTCGCTCGGCAGCCACCGTCGACAACCTTTCATCCCAATACTGGACCTCTACGTTTAAATCCTTCCTCAGCTTTTCCCCGAAGGCTTTTACCTCCTCCCCTTTTGGGCCCAGAGTTCCGTTCATATTTATGGGCATTCCGACGACAATCTTGCCGATCTTGTACTTCTGTACGAAGTCCGATATCGCTTGAATGTCTTCTTTAATGGAACTTCGTACGATAACACCTACCCCGTGGGCCGTAATTCCGAGTTCGTCCGATACCGCAACCCCAATTCTTTTCACTCCCACGTCTAGTCCAAGGATCCGCATTAAAAAGATACCCCTTTTACACAATTTTTATGCAGAACTCGGGACAAGCCCTGCTGCAGTAGCCGCACAGTGCACATCTCTCATAATCTACAACTGCCCTGCCGTTTTTAATTTGCAGGGCGCCAAATCCACATCTTTTGACACATCTTCCGCAGCCCTCGCACCAATCTTCTATCAGCAATCTTCTTTTTTCATTGGAAATGCTCTTTTCGATTCCTTCGGGGACGTCTTTTCCCTCAAATGCCAAAACATTCGCAATAATTTCAGCCTCCGACTTCATTCCCACCGCTATTGAATGTAAAAAGGGCAGCCCCAAAACGAATTCAAAAGCTTTTTTCCTCTCCCTAATTAAATTGCCCCCACCTAAACTTTTCATCCCGTAAATTCCTTTTCCCTTATTGTACGCTTTTTCAATAGCTTTTACCATGTCCTCTACTGTCCCGTCTTTTATTCCTATTCCCTGGTAGTTTATTATAGGGTGTATTACATCGATTTCTTCCATTTCAGCTGCAGCTAAAACCACTTCTACCGTATGGGTCGAAACGCCGGTAGCCCTTATAATTCCCTTTTGCTTAGCTTCTATTAAATATTCGAGAGCTTCCCTATGGCCTTTTAAGGTCAGCCTCGACTCCTGTTCGTGAAGCATAAAAATGTCTATCACGTCTCTGTCCAAAGCCTTCCGCGCATTTTCAACGCTTTTCTTCATGCCTTCATAAGTATACGCATAAGATTTGGTGGCCACCACCAGGTCCTTTCCGCATTTTTTCAAAGCCAGCCTTATGGGCGGATAATTTTGGTAGTATTCCGCCGTATCTAAAAAATTCACCCCGAGTTCCACCGCTCTGCAAATCAAGTCGGCGCCCTTTTCTTCGGGAAGATTGGCTTGCAGTGGTCCTAAAGTCAGCGTGCCGAAACAAAGCCGCGAGACCGAAATCTTGGTTTTTCCAAGCTCGTTATACTGCATCTTTATTCATCTTCTTCCAGGTAACTTTTAACCAGTTCTTCTATTAGTTCGTCCCTCTCTATTTTTCTTATCAGGCTCCGAGCCCCTTTATGACTTGTAATATAGGCCGGATCACCGGACAGCAGGTATCCCACAATTTGGCTTATGGGATTATATCCTTTTTCTTTTAAAGCATTGTACACATCTGTTAAAATTTGCTTTGTCAATTTAACTTCTTCTTTTTCCATTTTTTTAAACATCACCGTATCCTGCATTCTATCTTCCATATTCCGATTCCCTCCTTATAACAAAACCTTCGGGAGCACGGCTTATCCGCCGTGCTCCGCCTAATTAATCGGCGAAATAGTTTTTGACAAAATCGGCGGCCGCTTCAAGGGCCTTATTTAGTTTTTCCGGATACTTGCCGCCGGCCTGGGCGAAGTCGGGCCTCCCGCCTCCTCCTCCGCCCACCGCTTCTGCCGCTTTCTTTATAATTTTTCCAGCGTTATAACCTCTTTCTACCAGGTCCTTGGTTACCGCGCAGACCAGGTTCACTTTGTTGTCGACAGCTGATCCCAGAATAACTATACAAGTTTTTAACTTCTGGCGTATAACATCGCTTATATTTCTTAAATCTTCATGGGAGGCGTTGTCAACGGCTGTAGAAACTATACTAAAACCATCCAGAGAAATCTTGCGATTTATCAATTCCTCTACTTTATCGTTGATCAACCGCTGTTTGAGGGACTCCACCTCGCGCTCTGCCTTCTTTATAGTATCGTGAAGTTCCTCAATTTTAGAGAGCAGATTTTCGGGCTTAACTTTTAGCTCCTGAACGAGTTGATCTATTATTTTTATATTTTCCCTTGTGTAATTTAGCAAGTTCCAGCCCGTTACAGCTTCTATTCGCCTTATTCCTGCACCTACGCTGCCTTCGGATACAATCTTAAACAGCCCAATTTCTCCCGTTGATCTTACGTGGGTTCCGCCACAAAGTTCTTTGGAGTAATCGCCCATGCTCACCATGCGGACCTTTTCTCCGTATTTTTCCCCGAATAGGGCTATTGCACCTTCTTTTTGGGCCTCTTCCACCGTAGTCTCTTTCACGCTCACCGGCATATTCCTCAGTATAGCAGAGTTGACCTCGTCTTCAATTCTCCGGATCTCGTCTGCGGTCAAAGCTGTGAAATGGTTGAAATCGAAGCGCAAATGGTCGGGCGCAACTAAAGAGCCGCTTTGATTTACGTGTTCACCCAGCACTTCCTTTAAAGCCCTGTGAAGCAGGTGAGTAGCGCTGTGATTTCTGGCGATGTCCTTCCGCCGGCTCTCGTCCACTTTTGCCGTAACCTTATCTTTCAGGTGCAAGGTTCCCCTTTCTAGTTCACCGATGTGATATAT
>QGUT01000175.1 GCA_003242255.1 Bacillota bacterium | reverse complement strand
TTTCCCTTCGGGCTCTGCGGCTCTGGCCGCCCCTGCGGCTTCGAGGACGTCCCTCTTGGTGATCCTCTCGCCCTCGGGCTTTTCTATCATGGAAAGGTCTATGCCCTTCTCTTCGGCCATCTTCCTGGCGACCGGGGTAGCCCGGAGCTTGCGCCTTTCCACGAAGGCCAGGACGTCCTTTTCCACGATCCGCCCGCCGGGGCCGGTGGGAGTCACCATCTTGAGGTCCACCCCGTGTTCCCTCGCCACCCTTTTGGCCGCCGGCGAGGCCTTTACTTTCCCGGGGATTTCGCTTTCCGGAGCTTTTTGCTCTTTAATTCCGGAGGATGCTCCTTCGCTTTCTTTCTCCTCACCGCCGATTTCGGGCCTTCCTATCTCCGGCAGGGGCTCGTCTGCACTTCCTATTACGGCTATCTCCTTTCCCACTTCCACCACCGCCCCCTCCGGGACCAGTATCTTCCTCAGAATGCCGGATGCCGGGGCTTCTTCCTCCAGGTTCACCTTGTCGGTCTCTATCTCCAGCAGGGGCTCGCCCTGCTTTACTTCTTCTCCTTCCTTTTTCAGCCACCTTATTATGGTGCCTTCGGTCATGGTGGTGCCCAGCTTGGGCATCCGCACGATCTCGGCCATCGCAAATCACTCTCCCGTTTTCCGTATTACCTGAGCAGGTCCTTGACGGCCCCTACTATGTCCTCCACCTGGGGCACGGCGTGCCTTTCCAGGTTGGGGTTGTATGGTATGGGGATGTCGCGGCCTCCCAGCCTCCTCACCGGCGCATCCAGGTAGTCGAAGGCTTCGCTCCCCGCGATGCCCGCTGCCACTTCCGCCCCCCAGCCGAAGCTCACCGGGTCGTCCTCCACTATCAGCACCCGGCCGGTCTTCTTGACGGAATCCACAATGGTCTTCATGTCCAGGGGCTTCAAGGTCCTGGGGTCTATGACCTCCACGTCTATGCCTTCCTTCTCCAGCTCTTTGGCTGCCTCCAGGGCCCTTATGACCATGATGGAGCCGGCGACGATGGTTATGTCCTTGCCCCTTCGCTTTACGTCGGCCTGGCCCAGGGGTATCACGTAGTCTTCGTCAGGGACCTCTCCCTTTACCCGGTAGAGGAGCTTGTGCTCGGCGAACACCACCGGGTTGTCGTCCCTTATGGCCGCTTTTATGAGCCCCTTCACGTCGTAAGGCGTGGAAGGCATGACTACTTTAAGCCCCGGGAAGTGGGCCAGCACCCCGGGAAAGCTCTGGGAATGCTGGGCTGCCGCGCCGGTGCCGCACCCCATGGGAGCTCTCAAGACCATGGGCACCTTCGCCTTGCCGCCGAACATGTACCTGATCTTGGCACCCTGGTTTACGAGCTGGTCCATGGCAAGCGTTATAAAGTCCCAGAACATGATTTCGATGACCGGCCTCATGCCGGCGACGGCCGCTCCCACCGCCATGCCGGTTATGGCCTGTTCGGATATGGGAGTGTCAATGATTCGTTCCTCGCCGAATTCCTGGACCAGGCCTTTGGTCACGCCGAAAGCCCCGCCGTATATGCCGATATCCTCGCCCATCAAGAATACCCTCTCGTCCCTCAACAACTCCTCCCTCAGGCCTTCCCTGAGGGCTTCTATATACAGCTTTTCAGCCATGATTTTTCCCCCCCTTTTACGCGTATACGTCGTCGGCGATGGTTTCTACGGAAGGTTCCGGGCTGTTTTTGGCGTATTCTATGGCTTCCTGGATTTGCCTTTCCACTTCCCTTTCGATTCCATCCAACTCTTCTTCGGCGGCGACTCCTTCCTGGATGAGCTTCGCCCTGTACCTCTTAATGGGGCAGCGGGCCTTCCACTCCTCTATCTCTTCCTTCGTCCTGTAAAGGTTGGCGTCGCTCTTGGAGTGGCCCAGCCACCGGTAGGTTTTGGCTTCTATGAGCGAGGGGCCTTCTCCCCGCCGGGCCCGGTCCACCGCCTCCTTTACAGCAAAGTAGACCTCCTCCACGTCGTTGCCATCCACCACTTCGCCGGGCATGTTGTAGGCCGCCGCCCTATCAGCCACGTTGGCTGCAGCTGTGGTCTTGTGGAAGGCGCCGGACATGCCGTACTGGTTGTTCTCGCAGAGGTACACCACCGGCAGCTTCCAAAGGGAAGCGATGTTGAGCGACTCGTGGAAGACTCCCTGGTTGTTGGCGCCGTCGCCGAAGAAGCACAAAGTGACCTTTCCATCCTTCTTCATCTTGGAGGCCAGAGCGGCCCCGGTGGCGATGGGGATGCCCCCTCCCACTATGCCGTTGGCCCCCAGGTTCCCCGTGTCCAGGTCGGCGATGTGCATGGAGCCGCCCTTCCCCCGGCAGTAGCCGGTCTCCCTGCCCAGGAGTTCCGCGAACATCCGGGGGAGTTCCCCTCCCTTGGCCAGGCAGTGGCCGTGGCCCCGGTGGGTGCTGGTTATCATGTCCTCCGGCTCCAGGGCCGCAATGGCACCGACGGCCGTGGCTTCCTCCCCCACCGAAAGGTGGCAGGTGCCCCAGATCATGTTGGCCTTAAAGAGCCTGTCGACTTCCAGCTCAAAGCACCTTATCTCGTACATCTTCCGGTACATCCATAGTTTCTTTTCACGGCTGAGTTCCATGGAAACCACCTCCTGCAAATTTCGTCAGCCGATGAGCCTTTCCTGGAGCCTCCTGAGCTGCAGGATCAGGGAGCTTTCGTCCAGTACAACGTCGTCGTAGGTTATTATTTCGCCCTTCTTCACGTCCTTTTTCATGACCACGTTTTTACTTACCAGCCCTATCGGCAGGGCCCTTCCTTTCTTCGCGTTCTCGTAAGTGTCTATGGTGCCGTATACCGTAAAGCCGCCTATCCCGTCCAGGTGCTCCCCGGCCTTCAGGTCCTTCTTGGCCACCGCTACGGTCTCCGAAACGGGTGCCCCTTTGGGAGCTATGGTGGGCTCTTTGTAGATGTAGGCCCTGGCGGCGGAAAGCGGCGTCTCGATGCTGGCGAGATGGTATGGCCTGTAGAAGACGTAGTTGGGCCCCGGCCCCATGGAAAGGTAGGCCATCTCTTCCCTCACGGTCTCGAGCTTTGTGGTAACAATCACGAATACGCCCGGCGCTACGCCGTTTACGTATTCCACCACGTGGTACCTGTCGAGGATGCCCCCTTCCTCCTTCAGGCGGAATATACTGGTCAGTTCTTCCACCGTCGCCGACGGCCCGATGAGCCCCCGCTGGGTGGGAAGGAATCCTATGGCGTTGGAGACGGCGGTGAGCTCCACCATGGTCTTGGTGCCG
>QGUT01000174.1 GCA_003242255.1 Bacillota bacterium | reverse complement strand
CTCTAATGCCGCTTTCGGGAGTTTCAATCCCTTATAGTTAGGCTAAAAACTTGTTATTGGCTAAATATGATTTAGATTTAAGTTGGTTTCAATCCCTTATAGTTAGGCTAAAAACCCGTAAGAAATCGTAAAAACAAAAGGAAGAAAGAGAAAATAATTCTTTGTAATTTTCAATAAATATTTCTACCAAAAAATAAAAAATCCTTCTTTTGCAGATAAATCCCGCTCTTGTGCATTTTTCACGGTTGTCGTCGATCTCCAGGGGTTTTTGCATTACTGGAGGTCGACGACAGGAGCATCTAAATCCGGTTTATAAGGACCATCAAGGCCGGTATCACTATTATGCTGAAAATCGTCGAATAAGTAATCATGCTCGTAGCGAACTCATAATCGGCACCATATACGCGGGATACTATGGAAGAGTTCACCATTACCGGCATTCCCGACATCACGATGAAGACATCCCGCATGATGCGCGGCACGTCTATAAACAGGGCCATGAGATAGATCAAGGCCGGTGCAATCAAGAACCTGCCCAACAATACGAGCACGGTCTCCTTGGAAAACCTCAATTTTTCCTTTTCCATATTGTATATCACTATGCCTACGTAAAAAAGCGACAGCGGTGTAGTTATATCCCCTATTAACTCCATGCTTTTCATCAAAAAGTCCGGAAGTTTTACGTTCAATAAAATCAGAGTTATTCCGACAAATAGAGCCACTAAAGGGGGGCTCATAATTCTCTTTAAAGCGCCCTTCCAAAATCCCGTTTTCTTAAAATCCGTCTCTGAATCAATGGCGATGCAATAGACTCCTATCGTCCACCAAAGGACAGTGTTGGCCATATAGTACATGAGAGAATAAGGCGTCGAAACGTCACCGAAAAGCACCCGGCAAAGGGGCAATCCGATGAAGATGGCATTCGAAAAGGAAAAGGTCGCCATAAAGACGCCTCTTCTCTTTCTTTCTATTTTTATAATCCGGCTTAAAACATAAGCAATAAAATACGAAGAAAGGATTGACAAAAAAGGAATCAATTCTCCTTTTAAGGAGCTCAGAAATTGGCTTTTCGAAAAAGACAAAGACAGATTCACCAGGATATCCATCGGCATGGTAACATTTAAAATGAGCTTTAAAAAAAGCTTGGCCGTGCCGTCGTCGAACCACCCTATTTTGGCAAGGTAAAACCCGATGCCGAGCACGATAAATATCACCAATACTCCCTGAACCGCCGATAAAAAATGATGCATCTTTACCTCCCCTGATTAGCCCAATCATCGTTGCGGAATGCTTTTATTAGTTTTTATAAACTTTCTCCACAAATTGTTAAAATCCTTCCATAGCTGCGCATATTTGCTATATAACAAAAAAACCCGCTTTTAAGCGGGCCTACAAGCTTTCCAGAACCTTCTGGTAGATGGAATCGGCCATGGCCGTCCCCAGCTCTACCAGTTTCTTCCCCCTATTCTCAAATTCTTTCACAAAAGCCTCATCGGCAATAGACCCGAGATTAATCTTCACATTGAGCCAGGCGCCGCAGAGGGCGGCTTTCAGGCAGAGCGCCCCAACCCCTAGGTCGCTGGCGGCCGACTCATTGAAGTTCCCCACCGCCTTCTCGAAAAGGTGCAAGGCGTCCACGCACAATTCCATGACCGAAAAGGGCACCAGGGCCGCGTGCTTCAAGGCCTCCTGCATGGCCTTCTTCCTTTCAGCCTTCTGTTCTTCGGTCTCTTTGGGCATCTTAAAAACCTCGGCCACCCTGTTGTATGCCTTTGTGTCTTCGTCGACCTTGGCGGCCAGCAAATCCATGAGCTCTTCTGCTTTTTCAAGGATTTCTTTCATAATCAACTCTTTATCCTTATATTTCTCCCTGCCCAATGTCAACCGGGCCACCATGGCAGAAAGGGCGGAACCCATGGCGCCGTTCAGGGCCGACACCGAGCCGCCGCCCGGCGCTGGCGCCTCTGAAGCGAGGATTTTAAGAAAATCCCTGATGCTCGTCTCTGTAAGTTCCATAGATACCTCCCTCTCCTACAGGTTCAATTCCAGCACCTGTTTCCTATCGAAGTTTTCCAACCGCAGGTAGAACTCCGCCACGTCTAGCAAGGCCTGAACGGGCACCAGTCCTACTATTTCGCTACCTACCACGTTGACCCCGTATCGCGCAGCTTCGGATTTTACCGTCTCAAATACCCTGTAAAGGGGCGTGCCAGTGTAGTCCAGCATATTTATGGTGACCTGGGCCTGGTTTCTTTCCTCTATCATGACGCCCATGGCCCGGACGTACTTATAGCCGCCTTTGGCCTCCCTTTGGCTCGATGCCAGGCTTTAAGCACCTGGAAGGGTGTTCTCGTCACGGTTGTTTTTTGTATTTCCTTTCTAGTTCTTCTATAAAATTTATAGCATCATCATATCTGTCAAATAAATGAGATTTCAGTTCTCTTATTTTCTCTCTAATTTTTTCCCGCTCATACCCCATCTCACTCAAATAAATAATAGTGCTGACGAGTTCCAAAAAGGATGGCTCCTGCTCATTCAATTCCCTAATAAGGTCACTTTTCTCGGGAAAAACAGTACTTACCATTTTATTTTTCTCAAGGTAATCTATCACTTCTTCCGCTTTTTCCCTATTAATTTCATAAGTATAAGCTCCGTCAAAATTCTCTTTAAGCAAACCAGCTTCAACCATCATGTCTATATCGTTCTGCAATTCTTGAGAATAAGGCCCATACAGATGAAACACAAATCTTTGTTCAAAGGGGAAACCAAAGTTCTGAAGGATCTTGACTATTTTTTGAAATTTTTTTCTCCCGCAAATCGAATTCACGCTATGCATCAATTTTAAAAGGCTGTAAATGTTTTCGTACATTTATCATCGCTCTCCTTTAAAGATTTTTTCTGCATCCTCTTTCAATTCAGCGGGAAAATATATTCTTCTCTGTTGATAATTCTTATTCCTTATTGCATTTATAATATCCGATTTTCTCGACAGCTCCTCGCACCCAAATTCATCATCAAAGAAAAAAATATGTTTATCCACTTCACTAACCTCATCAGTATCATCCTGTTTCTTAGTCGACCGATGTCCGATGTAACTATCTTCATAAGGCAAAGTCAACGTTGTGTCTTCCCCAATATAGTATTTTGGATCATATCCTTTTCCCCAAGCCTTATCATTTAACTCCTTCATCTTTTCCAAAAAAAATGTCAAGGGAAAATCCTGATCATCGATTTCCACACATTTAAACAAGCGCCTATTCAGAAGTCTTTG
>QGUT01000173.1 GCA_003242255.1 Bacillota bacterium | reverse complement strand
CCTTTGCCAGCCATGCCCCCCAGTGAGCAATGGACGTGGTTACACCCCAGCCGTGATTCGTCAATATAAATATAACTATGTTCAAAAGCCCGAGAAATATTGCACCCAGCCAGTAGGGGAAAGGGTACTTTAATAAGGCTTTCTTCAGCTTTTCGGATTCTTCCTTAAATTTACTCACAACGACCCCCCTTATTTTGTTTTTTCAATGTAAATGTACCAATGACCTTCTTCGATTTCCTCGATTTCCACTGGGTAGCCTTCTTTTCTTGCCCATTCGGGAACGTTCTTCATAGCACAGCTGTGGTCGATTTCGACTATCAGTATATCTCCTACATTTAACTCCTTTAATTTGTTTTGGGTTTTTATAAGTGGAACAGGACAAGCTTCACCTAAGCAATCAAGATGAACTTCTGCCATGTTCGATACCCCTTTCGTTGATTTATAATCTCAATGGATTTTAAATCGCATCTTTTTTATTCGGCCTTCCTATAATCCCACCACAGAGCTAGGTAGTAAAGGCCGAATAGGGCCAGAATGGAGCCGAAGAATGCTAATGGCCAACCCAGGACATCCGACAAAAACACAGCCGGTGAGTTTTTTATGACATTTGCTTTCCACCAGCCAAAATGATACGCGCCGAAGGCTGAACCGATTATGAAAAAAACGAGTGCGAGAAGGTTCATCATATAGGCTTCGCCGACTCGCATAAGAGTTCCGGAAGCGCATCCACCAGCAATGACTGCACCGATGCCGAATATAATACCGCCTAACAGCGTGTGGATGCCAACAGGGCTTATATTGCCGGGGACGGGTTTTCCGGCAGAAAAAGCGCTGTACTGTATTGCAGAAAAACCTATCAGCGCTACGAGAATTGCTATGATAACAGCCCTGAGCAGGGAAGTACTCCCGGTCAAGAATGGGTCTCTGGTAGCTGCGGTAAAACAGAATCTTGAACGCTGTAAAACGAAGCCCAGAGCTATTCCTATCATCCACCTAATTGCGAGCATTGTTTTTATGTTGGCCAAAAAAACTCCAAATGCTATAATTAATGCTAGAAGAACAATACCGTATCCGATTTGATTTTTCTTTTTAGCTGCGGGTTTTGATTTAATGCTTTGCAACTTTGATTTTAAAGAAGTTTGAGCCTGCTGCTCCACTTTTACACCTCCCTTCTCAAAGTGAAGGATATCACTTTCTCTATTACTAAAATACAATAAGTATGTTCAGATGTAAAATTAATAAAATTTATATTGCTATAAGGTAAACTTATAACTACAGAAGACTGCTGAAAACATTTCATCTCGAAAAGTATCGTGAGAGCTGTTTTCAAGGACGTGCCGGAGGAGTGAAGACAATGACCCAATATTTTATAAATGCACTGGGAGATATGTGTCCTATACCTAATTCTAAAGTGCAGTCAAAAATAAAAAAACTGCAGCCGGGAGACAGTATAGTCCTTCTTACCGACCACAGTTGTGCTGTGACGACAATAGTAGAAGAGATGAAGAGGAGAAGACTTAAAAGCAGGGTTGAAGAAGTGGACAACGGTATATGGAAGGTGACAATAACAATACCTTCTCAGGCTAACAAAAGCCGCGGTTAGGGGAATGCATGAACTTTATAAAAGCTTTAGCCACATTGCTTTGAGCTTTTTCATGTTTATAAGCTATATGAATTTTTTGAAAAAATGTTATATTTTCTATTTTTAAAGCCACAAGAGTTTTATTGTATAGTTCTTTTTTTAAAGCCAGTTTCGGCATAATCGATATACCATGTCCGGCTTCCACCGCGGCTTTGATTGAATCAGCGCTGCTTAATTCCATAACTATATTCAGTTGGTTTTTATCTATTCCCAATCTTGATAGATATTTTTCTATCATTTGTCTTGTTCCAGAACCTTCTTCTCGCATAATTAAAGGTTGTTTTAAAAATTCGTCTAGACTCAAAATGTTTCGTTCATCCCACGGTTTTCTATTGGGCGCTATGACGACCATTTCATCATTTCCAATTTCGCTTGAAAATAAATTTCCGTCAGGCTTTTCACCTTCAACAATAGCAACGTCTATTGTGCCGTTTTTGAGATCCTCTAAGATTTGTCTTCTATTTCCTACTTTTAGCGTAATGTGCGATTCCGGATATTTTTCTTTAAAAATGAAAATACTGCATGGCACTGCGTAACCTCCTACAATGGATGATGCTCCGACTGTTAAGCTCCCTGTTATCGATGCCCGAAAACCTTCCATTTCTTTCTCAAGGGTTTGGTAAAGTGTTACTATTTGTCGGGCATGTTCGTAGAGGATTTTACCTGCTTCGGTTAATTTAATACCTCGATTAGTTCTCTCGAGTAATTGTACTGAAAAATGCGTTTCTAATTGTTTTATTTGCTGACTCAAAGCGGGTTGTGTAACAAATAGGAGCTCCGCAGCCCGGGACATGGATTTTGTTTCTGCAATGGCTATAAAAGACTTGAGGGATTGAATGTTCATTTCATCTTCACCCTTTTTCGTCTCTTTAATATTTATAATAGCATATCTTTGAAACATCATACCATAATCTTCATGTTGACAAATGCTTAGTTCTATGTTATTCTACATCAAGAACAAATTGAATAACGGTCGTTCACCTTTAAACTGGTCCCGTGAGGCTGGTAAGGTGAAAGCTGGGAAAAAAAGACGAAAGTACAGCCTTTCTCCGCCTGACGGAGGAAGGCTTTTTTCGTAAGCTGGCTTTTGTACCCTGCCGTCTCACCGGCAGGGTTTTTAAATTGGAAAGGGGGAAGGATTTTGCTGAAAAAAAGACACCTTCTCAGCATAAGGGAACTTGAGGCAGAAGAAATTTCGCTTATCCTCCACCAGGCGCTCTCGCTAAAAGAAATCATGGAAAGGGACATCAAAAAGGTCCCCACCCTCAGGGGAAAGGCTGTGGTGAACCTGTTTTACGAGCCTAGCACCAGGACGAGGAACTCCTTCGAACTTGCGGCCAAGTACCTGAGCGCAGATATTATCAATTTTTCAGCGTCGGCAAGCAGCGTCCAGAAGGGGGAAACGCTGAAGGATACGGCAAAGACATTAGAGATGATGGCGATAGATGCCATCGTGATCCGCCACCAATCCTCGGGGGCTGCGGAATTCTTAGCCCGCCACGTAAGGGTTCCGGTTATAAATGCGGGAGATGGCACCCACGAACATCCGACGCAGGCGCTGCTGGATATGCTCACGGTTCTGGAGAAAAAGGGGACGCTTTCGGGACTGAAGGTCGCTATTGTCGGAGACATACTGCACAGCAG